>JAZLIP010000114.1:0-12116 GCA_045617445.1 Lachnospiraceae bacterium
GAAATGGAACAAGAGGAGGCTCTTGGAATCGGAAGAAATAATCTTCGTTCCGAAGATCTTGATTTCTGGGATATGTATGAAATTGACAGAAATGAACTTAACAGGGATGAAGAAGATGAAGACGAACAAGTGTCTGATAATGCGGCTAGAAAAAGTCAGAGAACACGACGCGAGTATAAAGAAGATAATGAAGATAAAATCGAAAGTGCAAATGAAGTAAGAATAGAGGATGCAAATCATATTTTTGCACACGATATTAACGGTGAAGAGAAGAGTATAGATCTTATTGAAAATGTTCCGAAGAATAATTATGATTTTAAGGGTAAGCTTGGTACCGGAGTTAGCGGAAATGAACTTGTGTATTCCGACAATAAGCTTACAACATACCGCGGAATTGATGTTTCCAAGTATAACGGTACAGTAGATTGGGAAAAAGTTAAAAATGCGGGAATTGATTTTGCAATGATTCGACTGGGTGCACGTGGTTATGGAAGCGGTCAGCTGATTCTTGATGATCTTTTCGTGGCAAATGTTACCGGTGCGAAAGCGGCAGGTCTTGATGTGGGTGTATATTTCTACTCACAGGCAATAACTCTTGATGAAGCAGTTGAAGAAGCTAATTTTACGGCAGGTGCTCTCATTAATTACGGTATTACATACCCTGTTGCATGTGATGTGGAATGGGTTGATGATAATAAGGCAAGAACCAATGAGTTGTCGGTGGAACAAAGAACGAATATTGTGCTTAAATATCTGGAAACAGTCAAGAGCTTTGGACACAAAACTATGGTTTATGCTTCAAGAGATATGCTTCTTGCCGGACTTAAGATTGACAAACTGAAGGATTATAATGTGTGGCTGCAGGATGATTACGAGGAAGAAGACGGTACGGATTATCCGTATGATTTCGTGATGTGGCAATATACACAAAAGGGTAAAGTTGATGGAATAAACGGAGATGTTGATATGAATATATACTTTACCAATAAGCATGAGGAGTAGTCAGAGTTTGTATATTTTCTCTGAAATGGAAATTTCAGTGTACAATTCCGCATATTGAAGCGGAGTCAAAGCTTCCACGTAATTGAGCTCGTATTTTTTATCCGGATATTTACGTTTGATTACATCCACTGCTTTGTTGTATGCTACTGCGGCAGTTGTTTCATCAGTGTAATTTCCAACGAGAAATTCGTTGTTGAATAAAATTACAACTCTAAAATTTGGTTTGTTGTTTTTGAAATCCTTAAGGACACCGAAATATGGATTTATTATTTCGATATTCTCGTAGCGATAATCATATTTGTCATCATTTACAAAACGGTAGTCACGATTCAGTACAGCGTGTTTCTTGATTCCGTATCTTGAATGTATGTTAACCTGCATTCCGTAATCCGACACAAATAAATGTCCGCCTCTTTGCTGTATTTTGTGTTCGGAGTAGAAAAATAAATCTTCTATATCAAATTTGTAAGCGGTGTTCTTGCTAAAATAGTAGAAGAAAAAACGTTTTTCAAGGTATATCGGTGTTTTAAAGTATACGTTGTTATCCCGAAAATTCAGCAAAATCACAAATTTATCAAAAGGTAACGGGCAGTTGTCCTTGTAATCGTTGATTGTGATTGCTTCTGAGATTATTTTGCCGGCATATTTGTAGGCAGCAGCAGCTTTGGATGCAGTGTCGAAACTTCCAAGACTAATGTGTTTGTTTTTATATGTTATGGAAGCCCTATAATTGGGGCTTCCGTTTTTTTTCGTGTCAATGTATACACCTTTTTTGGGGGTTACCGAGTTCATGGAATGTAATTTATCCTTTTGCAGTAAGATTTTGGCGGTCAAAAAGCATTTTGAAAGCAGGCTTACAAAAATAGATAGCATTTTTTGACCTCGTTTTATGCGTTCTACACAATTTTAACATTATGTAGTAAAAAAATCTATACTTTAACACAAGATATGGTATACTATTCTTGTTCGCATTTTTGAAATATTAACTAAAGGGAGGGCGTAGTTGTGCCAAAATCAAAAAACCAGAAATTGAAACTGCTCTATATTAAGGATATTTTATATAAATATACGGATAGTGAACATCCGCTTAATGCTGCCGATATTATCGCTATTCTCAAGGATGTTGATATAGAGGCCGAGCGGAAGAGTATTTACAATGACGTGGAAATGCTTGCGGCATATGGATATGATATATTGAAAATAAATGGTAGAGACGGCGGTTATTTTATCGGAAGCCGTGAATTTGAGCTTGCTGAGCTTAAAATGCTCATAGATGCTGTTATGTCTTCAAGATTTATTACGAAGAAGAAATCCGAACAATTGGTTAAGAAAATCAGTGAACTTGCAAGCGAGTATGATTCTGAGCATTTGAAACGTTCGGTATACAGCATCAACAGGATTAAGAGTCAGAATGAAAGTATTCTTTATATTGTGGATGATATTAATGAAGCAATACGTGGGAATAAGAAGATTTCTTTTAATTATCTTGAATGGACAGTGGATTTGAAGCTTAAACCAAGGAAAAACGGTGAGTTATATCTGGTAAGTCCCAAGGCTCTTATATGGGATGATGAATATTACTACCTGGTTGCCTTTGATGAAGATGGTAATTTAAGACACTATCGTGTTGACAAAATTCGTGAAGTTACAGTTTGTAAAGAAGACGCAATTAAGGCAGAAGTTAATCTTGAAGATTACAACGGTAAGGTATTTGGAATGTTTGGCGGTGAAGCCAAAGTTGTGGCTATCGAATGCCCGAATGAAAAAATAGGTATTCTTATTGATAAGCTTGGTCAGAATATAACAATCACAACTAAGGATGAAAATACATCTGTTGTTCATGCGGAAGTTGTTTTAAGTAATCAGTTTTATGGTTGGATGGCATCTGTTGGTCCGAATATAAAGCTTACGGGCTCTAAAGATGCGGTTAATGAGTACAGAAATTTTTTGATGAGCAATTTGAATGCGATTTGATTAAGTAAAGGTGGAAATTAAAATGAGTGATATGGAAAATGCTGTAAAGGAAGAGAATTACTCGCTGATTTATAAACCCAAACGAGATGTAAGAATGATTAAGAAGGACGGCACAAGAGAAGTATTTAATGTGCAGAAGGTAATTGATGCCGTAGGTAAATCAGCATATCGTGCTTTGACAAAATTCACTGAAGAAGAGAAAAAATTCATATGTCAGAATGTTATTGACAGAGTAAACGAACTTGACGTGGATGAGATCCCGATTCCGGTAATGCATAACATTGTTGAAAGTGCGCTGGAAGAGGTTAAGCCAATCGTTGCCAAATCGTACAGAGATTACAGAAATTACAAGCAGGATTTTGTGCGTATGCTGGATGATGTATATAAGAAGAGCCAGTCTATTATGTATGTGGGTGACAAGGAAAATGCCAATACGGATTCGGCACTTGTTTCGACAAAGCGAAGTCTTATTTTTAATCAGTTAAACAAGGAATTGTATCAGAAATTTTTTATGACCACTGAGGAAATCCAGGCTTGCAGAGATGGTTACATTTATGTTCATGATATGTCGGCACGACGTGATACAATGAATTGCTGCCTTTTCGATGTTGAGAATGTTTTAAAAGGCGGATTTGAAATGGGTAATATCTGGTACAATGAGCCCAAAGCACTCGATACCTGTTTCGATGTTATCGGCGATATTGTTCTTTCGGCAGCTTCCCAGCAGTATGGTGGATTTACAGTACCTTCTGTTGATTTAATTCTTGAACCTTATGCCGAGAAATCGTACGAGAAATATTGCAAGAAGTATATTGAACTCGGAATTGATGAGGAAAAGTCCAAAGAGGTTGCCTACAAAGATGTCGAGAGAGACTTTGAGCAGGGCTTCCAGGGATGGGAATATAAATTTAATACGGTTGCATCTTCAAGGGGTGATTATCCTTTCATTACCGTTACGGCAGGAACAGGTACAGGACGTTTCGCCAAGCTTGCAACCATTAAGATGCTTCAGGTCAGAAGAATAGGGCAGGGCAAAAAAGAATGCAAGAAGCCGGTATTGTTCCCAAAGATTGTTTTCCTTTATGATGAGAATCTTCATGGACAAGGTTGCGAGCTTGAGGATGTGTTTGAGGCCGGAGTTGAATGCTCTTCGAAGACAATGTATCCTGACTGGCTCTCACTTACCGGAAAAGGATATATTGCAAGTATGTATAAGCAGTATGGCAAAATCATTTCACCTATGGGTTGTCGTGCTTTCCTTTCACCATGGTATGAACGAGGCGGGATGCATCCGGCGGATGATAATGATTCTCCCGTTTTTGTGGGTCGTTTCAATATTGGGGCGGTATCGCTTCATCTGCCTATGATTCTTGCCAAATCAAGACAGGAAAGCAAGGATTTCTACGAAGTGCTTGATTACTATCTTAATCTGATTCGTGGATTGCATAAGAGAACTTATGCATATCTTGGCGAGATGCGTGCATCCACAAATCCGCTGGCTTATTGCGAAGGCGGATTTTATGGCGGTCATCTTAAACTTACGGACAAGATCAAACCATTACTTAAAACTGCAACTGCTTCTTTCGGAATTACCGCATTTAATGAGTTGCAGGAGCTGTATAACGGTAAGTCGCTTGCTGAGGATGGACAGTTTGCATTGGAGGTTCTTGCACACATTAATCAGAAGATTAATGAATATAAAGAGGAAGATGGTAATTTGTATGCTATTTATGGTACACCTGCCGAAAGCCTGTGCGGACTTCAGGTTAAGCAATTTAGAAAAAAATACGGAATTGTCGAAAATGTTTCCGATCGTGAATATGTTTCGAATTCTTTCCATTGTCATGTAACCGAGGATATAACACCTATTGAGAAACAGAATCTTGAATATCGTTTCTGGGAACTCAGTAACGGTGGAAAGATTCAGTATGTAAAATACCCGATCGATTACAATATTGATGCCATTAAAACATTAATCAGACGTGCAATGGAGATGGGATTGTATGAAGGTGTGAATCTTTCATTGGCTTACTGCGATGATTGCGGACATCAGGAACTTGAAATGGATGTTTGTCCTAAGTGCGGAAGTAAGAATCTTACAAAGATTGAAAGAATGAACGGATATCTGTCATATAGCCGTGTGCATGGTGATACACGTCTTAATGATGCCAAAATGGCAGAAATAGCAGAAAGGAAGAGCATGTAAATGAGGTATCATAATATTACAAAGGATGACATGCTTAACGGAGATGGTCTTCGGGTTGTTTTGTGGGTTGCCGGATGCGATCATTGTTGTAAGGATTGTCAGAATCCTGTGACATGGGATCCCGATGGAGGCCTGCTGTTCGATGAGAATGCCAAGAATGAAATTTTTGAAGAACTTTCCAAGGATTATATATCAGGAATTACTTTTAGTGGTGGGGATCCTCTTCACAGTGCAAACAGATTGGATGTATTGAATCTTGCCAAGGAAATAAAGGAAAAGTTTCCTAGGAAAAGTATATGGTTGTATACGGGATATTTGTGGGATGATATATACGATAAACCTATTGCTGAATATCTGGATGTTTTGGTTGACGGAGAATTTGAAGTTGAGAAGAAAGATGTAAAGCTTCGCTGGAAAGGTTCTTCAAATCAGAGGGTAATTGATGTTAAGGCTTCGCTTACAAAGGGCGATGTTGAAAATCCGGTTATTCATTGCGAAGATTACTATTTATAAGTTGACTGGGTGAGGAGAATTGATATGAAGAGAATTGCCAAATTCGAGAAAGTAAGTAAGGACAATTTTGTGGCTGCTTTGGTTGAGGATTTCAAACTGGATGTGCAAGAAGCAGAAGCTGTTTATGAAGAAATAAAGCTTCCAAAGAGAGCAACTAAGGGTTCAGCGGGTTACGATTTCTATGCTCCTTTTGACATTGAATTGAAACCGTCGGAGACAATTAAAGTTCCGACCGGTATACGCGTTAAAATGAATGAAGAATGGGTGCTTAAATTATATCCAAGAAGTGGGCTTGGTTTCAAATTCAGACTTCAGTTAAACAATACCGTGGGTATTATTGATTCTGATTACTATTACTCGGATAATGAGGGACATATTTTTGCCAAGATTACAAATGATACAAATGAAAACAAAACGGTTAAGCTTGCAAAGGGTGATGGTTTTATGCAGGGGATTTTTGTGGAATACGGAATTACTGTTGATGATGATGCAAATGAAGTGAGAAATGGCGGCTTTGGAAGTACAACCGGAAAATAAATATGTTCGTAACTATTTAAAGGCAGTTTGCTAAGGCAAGTTGCCTTTAACTGAATTAGTGATAGAAGATAAAGTTACGTGGCATACTTTTTTACTGGAGAGTGTGATGAAAGATAGAGGACATGTTATTAAAGAAGTAATTAATGGAAGTATCGCGGAAGAAATGGAAATCGAGGCAGGGGATATACTTCTTGAAATTAATGGAGAGAAAATAGAGGATATTTTTGATTATCAGTTCCAATGTGAGGATGAATTTGTTACAGTCTTAATAAGAAAGCCGGATGGTAGCGAATGGGAACTTGAAATAGATAAAGAAATGGATGAAGATTTGGGAATAGTATTTGAAAGCGGCTTGATGGATGATTATAAGTCCTGCCGGAACAAGTGTATTTTCTGCTTTATCGACCAGATGCCGAAGGGAATGCGGGAAACATTGTATTTCAAAGATGATGATTCAAGATTGTCATTTCTTCAAGGAAATTATATTACATTAACAAATATGGAGGATCACGACATTGACAGGATTATAAGATATAATCTGTCACCGATTAATATTTCTTTTCAGACGACCAATCCTAAGCTTCGTTGTATGATGTTAAATAACCGATTTGCGGGTGAGGCTCTTGAAAAAGTAAAGAAGCTTAATGCTGCAGGCATTACGATGAACGGTCAGATTGTTTTGTGTAAAGGCATTAATGACGGTGAGGAACTTGAGAGAAGTATACGCGATTTGACTGAATATATACCGAATCTTGCAAGTGTTTCGGTAGTGCCGGTCGGCTTATCGAATCACCGTGCGGGATTGTATGAACTGAAGCCGTTTGAGAAGCAGGATGCAATTGCTGTGATTGATTTGATTACAAAGTGGCAGCAGAAAATATATGAGGAATACGGATACCATTTCATACATGCTTCGGATGAATTCTATCTGATGGCCGGATATGAAATGCCCGCAGCGGACACATACGATGGATACCTTCAGCTTGAAAACGGTGTCGGAATGGTTCGACTTTTCCTTGAGGAATTTGGAACGGCAAAGGAAAGCCTTCTGAATATGTTTAAGAAAAACGAAGTATTACGTAACAAATCACGCAAGGTTTCTTTTGCAACAGGACTTTTGTTTTATCCGATACTTAAGAAATGTGTGGATGAAATTGTCGGGTTAATGCCTAATCTGTCGGTAAATGTGTACGGAATCAGGAATGATTTTTTTGGAGACAAAATCACGGTTGCGGGTTTGCTTACGGGAAAAGATATATATGTACAATTAAAAGGACAGGAACTCTTTGGCACTTTGTATTTACCCGAAACTTTGTTGCGCTATAATGAAGATGTTTTGCTTGATGATATAACTGTTTCAGACCTACAAAAATCTTTACAAGTAGATATAGATATTGTAAAATCAAGCGGACGGGATTTGATGGAATCTATAATAGGAGAGAGAGTTTATGAGTAAGCCCATTGTGGCTGTTGTGGGACGTCCGAATGTTGGTAAATCAACATTGTTTAATGCATTGGCAGGAGAAAGAATTAGTATCGTTAAAGATACACCGGGCGTTACGCGCGACAGAATATATGCAGATGTCAACTGGCTTGATAATGATTTTACTTTGATTGATACAGGTGGTATTGAACCGGACAGCAAGGATATTATCTTATCGCAGATGCGTGAACAGGCTCAGATTGCGATTGATACTGCTGATGTGATTATTTTTATGGTAGATGTTAAGCAGGGATTGCAGGATGCTGATTCTAAAGTGGCAGATATGCTTAGAAAGTCGGGAAAACCTGTTGTGCTTGCGGTAAATAAAGTTGATAATCTTGAAAAATACGGAAATGATGTATATGAATTTTATAATTTGGGAATCGGTGAACCTTATGCAATATCCTCAGCAAATATGATGGGGTTGGGCGATATGCTTGATATTGTTGTTTCGTATTTCAAGGATATTGATTCGGAAGAGGGAGAGGATGATCGCCCTCGTGTTGCCATAGTCGGCAAGCCAAATGTTGGAAAGTCTTCGATTATCAACAAATTGCTCGGAGAGAATCGAGTTATTGTTTCAAATGTTGCCGGAACTACAAGAGATGCGGTTGATACACCGATAGTACATGATGGAAAAGAATATGTTTTTATTGATACGGCAGGGCTAAGACGTAAGAAGAATGTAAAGGAAGAACTTGAGCATTTTATGGTTGTTCGTACTGTCGGTGCAGTTGAACGTGCTGATGTTGTAATTCTTGTGATAGATGCCGTTGAGGGTGTGACGGAACAGGAAGCAAAGATTGCAGGTATTGCGCATGAGAGTGGTAAAGGTGTGATTATTGCAGTCAATAAATGGGATGCAATTGAGAAGAACGATAAAACTATTTACGAATATGAGAACAAAATCAAAATGATTTTGTCGTTCATGCCTTACGCTGAAATGATTTTTATTTCGGCACTTACCGGACAACGTATGAACAGGTTGTTTGATATGATTGATGCGGTTGTGAGCAATCATTCCATGCGGATTCCGACAGGAGTACTTAATGAGATTATGTCTGAGGCCGTTGCCATGCAGCAACCACCATCGGATAAGGGTAAGCGTCTTAAACTTTTCTATATGACACAGGTTGCGGTTAAGCCCCCTACGTTTGTTATTTTCGTTAATGATAAGGAACTCATGCATTTCTCATATACACGTTATATTGAGAATAAAATACGTGAGAGCTTCGGATTTAAGGGTACGCCGTTGCGATTTATTATTCGGGAAAGAGGCGAGAAATGATGGAAAGGCTTATTTGCCTTTGTATTGGTTACGTGTTTGGATTGTTTCAGGCAGGTTATATTATCGGAAAAATTAAGAAAATTGATATTAGAGAGTACGGAAGTAAAAATGCGGGTGCAACGAATGTACTTAGGACACTCGGAACAAAATACGGGATATTGGTTTTGCTGCTTGATGCCGCAAAGTGTTTGCTTTCTGTCTTTACTTGTAGGATGATTTTTGAAGACAGATGTCCTGAGATTATTTGTATGCTGATGCTTTACGGAGCAGTCGGAGTTATTTTGGGACATAATTTTCCTTTTTATTTAAATTTTAAAGGCGGAAAAGGTATTGCTCCAACGCTTGGTTTTGGAATATCTTATTGTTTTCAATTCGAAAAGGGCTTTAGTGTTTTTGTAATTGCATTTTCGGTGTTTGTGATTGTATTTCTTGCATCACATTATGTTTCGTTGGGGTCCATAATGGCATATTGCAGTATGTTTGTTGTTATTGTTACTTTGGGAGTAATGGGATGTATGAATTTCCCGGTCGAGAGTAACATGAGATTGCTGGCGGAATATTTTGGAGTAGTGTTGTTTCTTACTGTAATGGCAGTATACAGACATAAGGAAAATATTAAGAGACTTAGGAACGGTTGCGAACGTAAAACGTATTTGAAAAGTAAACCGGAGTTGAATAATCAGGAGGTGAAGTAGTTGGGTAAGGTTGCTGTTATCGGTGCCGGAAGCTGGGGGACAGCGTTGGCTCTGACATTGCATGATAATGGACATGAAGTGACGGTTTGGTCGATTGTTGAAGCTGAAATAGAAATGCTTAAAAAGGAGCATGAACACAAGGATAAATTGCCGGGTGTTGTTCTTCCTGATTCTATGATTTTTACTACGGATTTGAAGGAGGCATGTAAAGACAAGGATATGCTTGTTTTGGCCGTGCCGTCTCCGTTTACACGAAGTACGTCAAAGATGCTTAAAGAGGTTGTAGCGGACGGACAGTTGATTGTCAGTGTGGCAAAGGGTGTTGAAGAACAAACGTTGATGACTCTTTCGCAGGTAATCGAGGATGAAATCAGCAACTGTACGGTAGCTGTGTTGTGCGGTCCGTCACATGCAGAGGAAGTTGGAAAACGAATTCCGACAACCTGTGTGGCAGGCGCCGTAAAACAGGAAACTGCGGAATATGTTCAGAACATGTTTATGAATGAGAATTTCAGGGTATATACTTCACCCGATATGCTTGGGATGGAACTTGGTGCTGCACTTAAAAATGTAGTTGCTCTTGCAGCCGGTATTGCGGATGGTTTGGGTTACGGAGATAATACAAAAGCGGCTCTGATTACAAGAGGAATTGCCGAGATAACACGTCTGGGTGTTAGGATGGGCGGAAAAGCAGAAACATTTAACGGATTAACGGGAATAGGTGATTTGATTGTAACTTGTGCAAGTATGCATTCGAGAAACAGAAGAGCCGGAATCCTTATCGGTCAGGGCATGAAAATGGATGAAGCCATGGCTGAGGTTAAAATGGTTGTTGAAGGCGTATATTCCGCTAAAGCAGCAAAAACTCTCGGGGATAAGTATGAAGTTGAATTGCCGATTATCAATCAGGTTAATATGATTTTGTTTGAAAACAAGCCTGCGAAAGATGCGGTTATGGAACTTATGTTAAGAGACAGGAGACTTGAGCATGCGGATTTGCCATGGGATTAGGGTGAAAATGCGAGCGTGTCTTGAATAAGCATTTGCTTGTGGATTGTGAATATAACGGTGAATCTTAAATGATACATAAGACAAAATAGAAACGGAGTATTTTGAATGAATATAAATGATAATGGATTTAAGAGTACAAAGACGTATGTTGCTTCAAATGAACTTATGAGTGCTGTTAATGTTGCACGTGTTCTTGAAAAGCCTTTGCTTATTAAGGGAGAACCGGGTACCGGAAAAACAATGCTTGCTGAAGCAATTGCCGAATCTCTCGGTATGAAATTAATCATTTGGAATATTAAATCGACGACAAAGGCACAGGATGGACTTTATGTATATGATACAATACAGCGTTTGTATGATGGACAGTTTGGTGAAGAAGGCGTAGACGATATCAGTAGATATATTAAGCTTGGTAAATTGGGTGAAGCATTTTCTTCTGATGAACAGGTTGTACTTCTTATCGATGAAATTGATAAAGCTGATTTGGAGTTTCCAAATGATTTGCTTTGGGAACTCGATCAGATGGAATTCTATATTCATGAAACCAAAGAAACAATTAAAGCGAAGAAACGTCCGATAGTGATTATTACTTCGAATGCCGAGAAAGAACTGCCGGATGCATTTCTACGCAGGTGTATTTTCCATTATATTGCATTTCCTGATAAAGAATTGATGTGTGAAATTGTTAAGACGCATTTTGAACAGGTTGATGACAATTTACTTTCAGAGGCTCTTAAGGCATTTTATGAAATACGTGAATTAAGAGATGTTAAGAAGAAACCGAGTACGTCGGAACTTATTGATTGGATTAGGGCACTTATGTACGGAGGAATACCTGTTGAAAAGATATGCAAGGAGCTGCCCTTTGTAGGAACGATTGTAAAAAAGGATGAAGACTTAGAGGCTGTTAGACACGGTCGGAGTTAAGGTGCGTATGTTTATTGATTTTTTCTATTTGCTGAGAGATCGTGGGATGGATGTTTCCTTATCCGAATGGCTCACTCTTATCGAAGCATTGGATAAAGGCTTGTGTCATGCAAGCATTACCGAGTTTTACTACGTAAGTAGAATGATTTTGTGTAAGTCCGAGGTCGAATTCGATAAGTATGATACGATTTTTGATGAATTTTTTAAAGGAATTCATAATGTTGAAGACGAAATTTCAGATTCCATGAAGCGGTGGCTTGATAAATCTGATTTTGCGAGCATGGCTGAACTTGAAATGCAGAAGAAGTATATAGACGGTGATGCTGCTAAAATTGAGGAAACAAAGGAAGAGGTTCTTGAGAAATTCAGAGAACGTCAAAAGGAACAGGAATCTGAACATAACGGCGGTAATCAATGGATAGGTACAATGGGGAATTCCTCGTTCGGTAATCTGTCCGGTCATATGGGCGGCGTTCGAAT
>JAZLIP010000115.1:0-10371 GCA_045617445.1 Lachnospiraceae bacterium
TATTCAGAGCCATGCAAAACTGCTCAAAATATTTTGCTTGCAAAGAATATTATGAGCAGTTTTATATGGCGAAGTAACAACATGAGCAAAAGAAAAGCCTTGAAAAGGCGATTTTGCGAATGGTGTTCTGAATAGTTACTCTTATTTTTCCAAAAGCACTCATGGTGCATTGAATTTTATAAGGAAAACCGCTTCTATCAATTCAGCGCTTTCTTCAAAACTTCAAGATTACTTTCCATAATCCCGAAATATGTAGCGCCATTCTCTATATCTTTGAAAGTAACCGATTGCATAGAATCCAATGTAAAAATCTCCTGATTCTTATTTGACGTTGTTTCTACTATTGTGTTTGCAATTTTACCGTCAGAACTTTCAATCTGCAAAACTGCGTTAAGTCCCAACTCTTCAGTCTTATCTGCAAGAAACTTTATCGTACCAAAGCCGGCTTCCGACTCTGCGGAGCAGCCAACAAATGCCGCGTAGTAATCAAGACCGTAATCATCCACCATATATCTGAAAGGGAATCGGTCACCAAAGAGAACCGTCCGCGTCGCAGCGGAATTTACAGTCATTTCATAATCATTATCAAGTGCCCCCAGTTTGGAAACATATGCATTTGCATTAGTTTCATAAAGTGCCTTGTTTTCAGGATCCAACGTGCACAACTCATCGGAAATTGAGCGGCAAAAAAGCATTGCATTTTTCAAAGATAGCCATACATGCTCATCATACTCAATCTCTTCCTCATCCTCGCCCTCTTCTTCACCCTGCATTCCTTCCACAATTTCCTCCTCTTTGACAAAATCGCCAAGTACATCAAGAAGTTTAACAGTGACCATATCACCGTTGAGTGCATCTTCAAGTGCATCATCCACCCATTCATCCGATTCTCCTCCAACATAAACAAACATATCGCATGATGAAATTTCTACAATATCTTCCGTCGTCGGCTGAAAGCTGTGTAAATCCGTACCCTTATTAAGAAGCATCGTAATTTCGACGTTATCATTTCCTTTCGTAATCTCACGTATCCAGTCATATTCAGGAAAGATGGTCGTAACGATTGAAAGTTTATTCTCATCTTCTAAAATATCTTTGCCACCACAGCCGGTAAGCATGACCACAGCAAAAATCATAATTTCAAATAAAAGCATAATTCTTTTCATTCAAATTCCTCCGCCCAGTTCAAAATCAAACTATGTAAATCCTCTTGCAATTTGCAATCAAAACTTATCAATCAGTTCATCCTCTTCGTAATCTCTGTTTGCCGTCTTGCCTATTACCTCATTCCAGCGCATTGGCGACACCCCGTTACCCGGTCGTTTCGTTGTCAGATTTGCTTCCGAAAACAATTCGCCCCTTTTTATTGTACATTTCGTAACTATACTTTTCCTCACAATATCCAAATTCTTCCGTTCCGAATCGGTCATTTTTTTTGTTGCAACTCCCATAGCACTCTCAATATGCCGTATGGAAGTCACCAATGCTTTCAATTCACTAGGTACAATGCTTGCCCTATGATCCGGTCCTTCCATATTTCTGTCAAGTGTAAAATGTTTTTCAATTATTCTTGCACCCATTGCAACCGCAGCCAATGCTACTTCATTTCCCAATGTATGATCGGAATAGCCATAAGCACATCCCGTTTCTTTTCCAAGTGTTAACATCGCATTCAAATTAGCATCCGCATACGGCGTCGGATACTCGGTATTACATTGCAAAACCGTAATTTTAGTTGCACCATATTCATTAAGTACAGCAACCGCAGCTTTAACTTCATTAATACTACACATTCCGGTTGAGAGAATAATTGAGAGTGCACTCTTACCGGCCTCCCGAAGCAACGGATAATTGGTAACTTCCCCCGAAGGTATCTTTATTGCTTCAACACCCAAGGAACGTATGAACTTAAGACTCTCCACATCAAACGGAGTAGACAGAAACATTATGCCTTTTAGCTCGCAGTAAGCTTGCAATTCTCTAAATTCTTCTTCGGAAAGTTGAAGGCGTTTCAGCATTTCCAACTGATTCTCATTACCGTTTGTATTTTCAATCTGATACTCAGCTTTCGGTGCATTCCCGCAAACAAGTCGTTCCGCATTAAAAGTTTGAAATTTAACAGCATCCGCCCCCGCTTCACATGCGGCATCTACAAGCTTTTTTGCAATTTCAATATGACCGTTATGATTTACTCCTGCTTCTGCGATTATAAAAGTCTTTTCTTTCTCAAAATTCATTTTGTATTCTCCAACATAATTTTACAGTGCTACCATTTTATCTTCAAGACTCGCTCAATCCACGGTACTGTTCAGTCTCTGACCAGTAACCAATCTACCGCTTATAGAAGTGGGACCTCTCTCACTGAGATAAATCAAAAAATCTTTGGCAAATATTTCAAACGAACCAGAAAATACCGCCAAAGACATAATCAAAACTATTTAAATTTTCCTTCATAATCGGTTCCGGTAACCGTTCGGAAATTTTCCAGATATTTTTCAGGAGATTGTTTAACTTCGTACATAGTATTAAAAGCCATAAGGATCATTGTATCCGCATCATATTTAAGTGCAAATTTTCCTTCATCAATACCGGCTTTGAATTTATCAATCTGCCATACAAGAATATCTGTTACCGTAATTCCCGAAACATTCATTTTACACAAAAAATCCTGATTCTCAATAAAATAAACAAATTCTTCAAAAAGCTCACTGCATTCATGCAGGCGCCTCAAAAACTCATCATGAAACCCGGTATCAGCAGAAGTGCTTGCGCAAAGTGCATCTACAAACCGCTCGGCCTCTAACCATTTATAAGCTTCATTCTTATCCAAATTGAATTCATTAATTTCCGCCATAGCAATCACCCTATTTTTTGTTACTGCTTAGTCCCCAATAACAAACAAAAATGCATACTAAATTACCTCGGTAATGCATTTTGCTATCAAATCATGTTCTTACGGTGGGAACACTTGCGGTTCCCATCTGCCACTAAATAGTAACTATTTTTTTACAGTTCGCACATATGCATTTTCTTTGGGTACAAACCCCATATTCAGAAGATATTTCTCATGATTAACCGTTTTTTCTTCAAATATGAACCTTGATATATCCCAATGATTTTCCAAGTAATTGTAAAGAAATCTTCCAACAGAACAATCTCTGTATTCCGGAATTGTATAATCAAGTTCTACTTTAAGGGTATCTGTTCCGACAAGTTTACCTATAAGAATACCTATCGGTTCTGATTCTTTACAAACCAGATAAGAAAGCTTATGTTCTTCCTTTATTTCAAAATCCGGAAAGAATTTGTTAATGTCCGTTTTTTTACCCTCAAGGAACATTCGAATCAGCGATTCATCCTCGTAGCACTCATATACCGCGTAGTTCTTTTCCATCTTAACCAATTTGTAAAGATTGTATGCATTAATTCCAACAAGCGCAATGTTCATGATTGCAGTAGGATACGATTTAATAATCAATGCATACGTTGCAAAAATCACACAGCC
The DNA here is from genome assembly GCA_045617445.1 of Lachnospiraceae bacterium. GTDB lineage: Bacteria > Bacillota > Clostridia > Lachnospirales > Lachnospiraceae > UBA2868. The sequence continues at coordinate 3,506 of JAZLIP010000115.1, forward strand.
CACGCAATTAACAATCCTAAGTTTCTTAACCGAAGTCATCAGCATGGATACAACAACAAGCGCCGATCCAGCGTAACCGATTCCTTCTATAATCCATCCGTTATTCATAATACACCTACTTTACGCCTTAAAAACTGTTACTGTGCAGTCCCTGACCCGTAACTAAAAACACTCCTTTGAAAATTACGATTGCATTTTCTTCGATTTAAGATAATATAATCACAGCCTGCATTAACTGCTGCCATACCATCTTTGGAGTATCTGTCCCCAATCATAAGCAATTCATTCTTAGCGCAATCAAAATCCCGCATAATAAGCTGTAACCCCTTAGGACTTGGTTTAAGTTCAGATATTGCTTCATCCGTTGCCGCGTAAATACCGTCAACCGATAATTTCAAAGCTTTCAGCTTATCAACGGCGGGATAATCCGACAAAACAGCAACCTTAACTTCACTCTTCCTAAGTTCATCAATCAATTTAAGAATTTCCGTATCTCTTGTTTGATATATCGCAAAGAGCGGTTCTGAATACATCCATCGTTCAACAATTCCTTCCACTGCATCAGGCGAGCATTTCATTTCCTTAGAAACGTAGGCATACTGCATTTTAGCAAGTTGCCCTGATTCTTCCTCTCGCATAGAAGCGTCGTCAGGCACATCACACCCATTATTCTTTAATGAATTATTGCCTATCGCATCCCAATTCTCAACAACTTCACGGAATTTCTTTACAACAAACACTTCCTTAATCCGAAACGGATGCACAATATAATATCTAAACAGCTTCCATGCCATTTTAGCACGTAGCGCCGGTTGAAAATACAGTGTCCCATCCAAATCAAATACAACAACTTTATATTCCCAAATCGGTCTACTCTGCGATTGCAGTTTCTCTTTCATACACATCCTCTAAAACATCTGTCAAATCAACCTGCCGGTAACAAGAACGGTTCCATCCAGAAATTCAAGAAATCAAAATCAACAAAAGTCAGTATTAACAGTATCAGACACATAAAAACAATATATGCCAAAAGTTTCTTCTCCCTATATAGCTTCTCCGGTTTCTGTACAGCCGAATCCGGTTTGAAACTAATCCACAAATAGAAGCAGAACAATCCAAACACAAACGGCATTGCCAAAAGATACTCAATTCGATATTTAATCATAAATACGCCAATAAAGAAGGTTGCCGTCATTGCATAAAAAAACGTAGACACAAGTAATGATTTTTCCGAATAATGTTTAAAAGATTTACGGTAAAGTCCTGCTCTGTCCGGATCATCAATCATTCTGTACTCGGCAAATCGTTTTGTCGCCATAAGAAATGCGCCTGCAAACCAGTACCCAATCAAGATTGAACTTGGCGGCTGAAATTCATCGGTAATAACAAACCAGCCAATAAGTAGACGAATCATATTATTAATGGATTCACTTAGCACATCAAGATAAGGTATATCCTTTGTTCTTATCGGCTTTACATTATAGAGAACACCCATAACAAGTAACCAAATTTCCACAAACAGAAACGGCTTGTTAATCTGAATTGCCAAAACAATTCCCAAGAAAATACAAATCGCGTACTCTAACATAACCAAAGAAAACTTCATGTTTTCCGAAACAACCGGTCTGTTTTTCTTAGTAGGATGAAATTTATCAAACTCTGCATCAAGCCATTCATTGATAACATAATTGGCCGAAGCTATAAAACATGTTGAAAAGAAACCGACAACAAATTTCCAAACAAAGGAAAAATCAAACGTCGGTTTAATTAATAGCAAGGCAATTACCACTCCTGGTAATATAAATGCATTCTTAACCCAATGATCGGGTCTTGCAATCTTAATATATTTCTTCATAAAACGCGCTACTCCATTACTTACTTTCTTGATAGTTTTTGAAATGCTCCACGAAATATGAAACATTGTCAGTAATATTTCCTTTAAAAATGGATGACCCCATTACAATAACATTCGCACCGGCCGACAAAACCACATCAACATTCTCTCGCGTAATTCCGCCATCAACTTCAATATCCTTATCAACCCGTTCCTCATCAAGCATACGTCTTAAGCAACGAATCTTCTCCGTACATTTATTCATGTACTTCTGACCGCCAAATCCCGGTTCAACCGTCATTACGAGAAACATATCTGCCTCATCAAGATACGGTCTTAAACATTCAACACCCGTCCCCGGTTTAATTGACAGTCCCACCTTACATCCCATTTCATGTATCAACGCTATTGCAGCATGTAAGTCCTCACAAGCCTCGTAATGAATTGTAATAATATCCGCTCCGGCTCTCGCAAATTCACGTATATATCGCTCCGGCTTAACAATCATAAGATGAACATCAAGCGTTGTCTTAGTGATTTTCCTGACAGACTCAATAATTGGAATTCCAAAAGAAATATTCGGAACAAACATACCATCCATTACATCAACATGAAAATAATTTGTACCGGCAGCATCCGCCTGTTCCATATATACACCAAGGCACGAAAAATCCGCCGCCAGAATCGAAGGTGAAAGTAAAATCATTCTAGTATCTCCTTAATTTCTTTAACTCTTCAAAAATCAAAACATAATTGTCATATCTTTCACGTGGAATATTACCGTTTATAACTTTTTCTTTTACTATGCAACCGGGCTCATGAGTATGAGAACACGGCACAAATCTGCAGCTATCCTCCAGTGCAAACTCATCATAGTAATCCTTTAATTCATAACAATCTTCCAAAAAGATATCAAATGAACTGAACCCCGGAGTATCACAGACATAACCGTCGCCCCCTATCGGAATAATTTCGGAATGCCTTGTTGTATGTTTACCCCGCTCAAGTTTCCTGCTAATCACACCGGTTTCAACAACAACCGATTTCTGAAGGCAATTTATAATTGATGATTTACCTACCCCCGAAGGACCGGCAACACAAGTAAGCTTACCTTCAAGCAATTCCTTCAATTCATCTATTCCCACGTTTTCTTTGGCGCATGTAAAAATAACCCGACAGTTACTTCCTGCATATATTCTCCCGATTCTTGCAACTTCGGAATCATCAACCAAATCTTCCTTGTTAAAGCATATAATAGTGGGTACTTTCTGAATCTTGAATTGCAGAAGTAACTTATCCAATAAACAAAGATTAGGCTTTGGTGAAGTTAATGCAAACACCATCAAAGCCTGATCAACATTAGATACAAACGGTCGTATTAATTTGTTACTCCTTGGAAAAATGTCAACGATATTTCCAATCCTGTCGCAATCGTCAAGAATATCAATTTCAACGTAATCGCCAACCATTGGTTTTAACTTTTCTTTACGAAATACACCTTTGGCTTTGCATTCATAAATATGCAAATCCTCAGCATAAACATAATAGAAGCCTGCAATACCCTTAACTATTCTACCTTTCATAATTTATTCCTTTGAGAAATTAACAGGCGAAGGCGCAGATGTCTGCCACTGTCCGTCCGATGTCTGATAAGTAACAGTAATAATGCCTGAGCTACTTGTCGTTATTCCGGTCTTCACAACAGTATACGGAAATACCGAAGTTGAAAATCTCTGAATTTCTGCACTGTTTGAATCCAGCAAAACAATTACCGCTTCAGAACCAACCAGATAATCAGCAGGTGATTGAACCGTACAATTACAGGTGTAACCCGGTTTCCCTTTACTGATCTTAATATCCACCGTATCACCCTCTTCAACCGTAGTTCCTGCAGATGTGGACTGTGAGATTACCTTACCTTTTTCCGCTGCAGCAGATTCCTCTTCCGTAACTGTTCCAAGCTTCAAACCCGCCTCGGTAAGTGCTGCTTTAGCACCTGCTTCATCTTTTCCCGTCAAATCCGGAACTTTAACTTCCTGTGTATCTTTTCCGATACTTATATATACCTGAACCGAACTTCCTATTTTAGCTGTCGTTGCCCCAAGAGGACTCTGTGAAATAACCTTTCCTTTCTCAACAGTGTCACTTGCCTGTTCAAGCGCAGTAAAGACAAAACCCTCATTTTCAATCGCGACTCTGGCCTCAGCCTCGGATTTTCCGACAACATCCGGAACAGGTGCACCACCTACCGGTACATCCTCAGTCGTTGTTTCTGATGTTAAAGCATCCGACTGCTCTACTTCAAGTTTTCCGTTGCTTACAGTCAGCAACAGTTCCGTTTCCTCATCAGCCTGCGTTCCTGCTGTAGGGTTCTGAGAACATATTATATCTTTACCAAATTCTGCCGAATCGACATAAGAAGCCGTTGCTTTAAGTCCTACATCTTTCAATGCCGCTGTAGCTTCTGTCAGCGATAACCCGACAAGGTTTGGAACATAAATCACACCTTCTTCAACTTCTGTATCACCCGAGCCAAACTGTCCGGTGACTTTTCCTACAATAAAAATAACTACCAATGCAAGGATAACTGCTGCCGATATCATAAGAATCGTCATGATTTTATCCATTTTAGGATCTACTTCATCATCATCTTCCTCAACATAATCACGTTTTGTATTTACAGGTTTCTTCTTAACATTTCCAACATACTGATCTTGACGTTCTTTAATTTGCTTTTTCTTTGTTTCAAGCGCATCACTTTTTCCCGCTTGAGTTTTCTTTGACTTACTTTCAGAACGTTTTTGAATATTTCTTGGATTCATCACGCTATATGGATCTTCAAATTCTTCTCCCTGTTCATTAGTATTTTCATAAAAAGCATTGTAATTCTGTCCGTTATATTGTCCATTTTCATATGCATTTTTATCATAAGCATCCTGATACATATTCCCGTAGCCGTTCTGATTGTATCCGTTTTGATACCCGTTATTGTAATTGGTATTTGCACCGTTCTGATTACCGTAGTAGGGTGTCGCATACGGCTGGTTGTAACCGTTCGCACCTTCATTATACATATTCGAAGCATACTGCACCTGCTCATATCCGCCCTGTGCATACATATTTGAAGATGTCTGCTGTCTGATTTCCATCCTGTCAGCTTCGGTAATAGTCTTAGTTCCATCAGCGCTTGCAGGGTTCCGAATAACAACAAAATTATCATTCGGGCGCAGCAGCGAATCTTTCAAATCCTGAATCAAATCGGATACATTTACGTACCTGCTGTCAGGATGCTTCTGCGTACATTTAAAAATAATCTGTTCAACACTTATCGGTATTTCAGAAACATAAATTCTTGGTGATGGCATTTCCTCCTGAATATGTTTGATCGCAATAGCAACCGTCGTCTCCCCGTCAAAAGGAACACGTCCCGTAACCATTTCAAACAAAGTAATACCTATCGAATAAATATCACTCTTGGCATCAGAGTAACCTCCCCTTGCCTGTTCCGGAGAAGTGTAATGAACAGAACCCATGGCATGAGAAGTCTGCGTATCCGAGCTTGCCGCTCTGGCAATACCAAAATCGGCAACCTTAACCTTTCCCTCTTTGGAAATAATAATATTCTGTGGTTTGATATCACGATGAATAATACCGTTGTTATGTGCAGATTCAATTCCCATAGCAATCTGTATTGCAATGCTTACTGCCTCTTTAACGGATAATCTTATTTTCTTCTCAATATATTTCTTAAGTGTAATACCTTCAACAAGTTCCATAACGAAATAATACATTCCGTTTTCATCACCAACGTCGTAAACATTGACAATATTAGGATGTATCAAGCCTGCCGCAGCCTGTGCCTCTGCTCTAAACTTGGATACAAAGCTCTTATTTGTTGCAAACTCCGCCTTTAACACCTTGATTGCAACATATCTATTTAACTTATGACATTTGGCCTTATATACATCTGCCATTCCACCTGTGCCGATTTTATCAAGAATCTCATATCGATCTCCAAGCATTGTTCCCGGATTTAACATTATCTCACCTCATCTGCAAACGGTTCCACAATTACAACAGCAATATTGTCCTTGCCACCACTATGATTAGCTAATCTAATTAATTCTTCTACTATCTGAACAACATCTCTTCCTGCCTTTACAACCATACAAATATCGTCATCTTCAACCATATTTGTAAGTCCATCAGAACACATAAGAACATAGTCGCCCTTTTTAAGATCAACTTCAAAAAAATCAATCTCAACCTTCGGTGAAACACCTATCGCACGTGTGATTATGTTCTTATCTGGATGACTTCGGGCAGATTCTCTGTCAATTTCGCCCATACGAATCATTTCCTCGACAAGAGAATGGTCTCTCGTAATTTGCTTGATATTATCATTTATAAGATACAATCTGCTGTCACCAACATTCGCAACATACATAATATCGTTAACAATCGTAGCCACAACCACAGTGGTTCCCATTCCCTGATAATCCACTTCTGCTTCAGCTTTTCTATATATCTCATCATTTGCACATTCAATTGCATTCTTAATTATTCTAACAGGTTCATGAGATTCATTAATCATAACCTCGCGTTCGATAGCTCTTACCGTGTAAGTGGAAGCATAGTCGCCCGCATTGTGACCACCCATACCGTCTGCAACAACAAACAAATTCGGCAAATTTCCCAGCGGTACTTCACAAGTAAAGACACAATCCTGATTAATTTTTCTCTTACGACCAATATCAGTCTTAGAGAATGTCTTTAACATTTTTTTGTCCTTTCACAACAATTATTTATTACACTTTAACCTATATATACTAACATATATACAAAATAAGAACAAGTTAGATTTGAAACGTGCATTTTGCTGTTGAATCACATTTTGTAACTATTCAGAACACCATTCGCAAAATCGCCTTTTCAAGGCTTTTCTTTTGCTCATGTTGTTACTTCGCCATATAAAACTGCTCATAATATTCTTTGCAAGCAAAATATTTTGAGCAGTTTTGCATGGCTCTGA
>JAZLIP010000116.1:0-8461 GCA_045617445.1 Lachnospiraceae bacterium
CGACCTGTCTTCTTAAGATACTCGAGTGTGTCAACAATAAGATAAACCACACTGTCATAAGACATCTCTTCCAGTATGTTTTTAATCTCCTGCCCTGATTTTCCTTTTCTAACCAATTCAACAGCATCAACAACTGCCTGCTTAAGGGTTACGGAAATACGATGATTGTCAACAACAAATACCTTTCCTTCGTAATCATCTGCGTAACCGATAGCATTCGACGCAGATGAACTTAATCCTGACGACATCGGAATGTATACAAGCTCATCATATCCATCCTTCAAAATACTGTCCCACATATCAATCACTTCACCGGGAGATGGTTGTGATGTAGAAACCTGTCTGTCTTCTCCCAACATATCAAGAAACTCTGTATGCGTCAAATTCACATCTTCAACATAATCTTTTTGATCGATCACAATCGGCATGGGCATACAATATATTCCCATCCCCTTAGCTTCCTCGACAAAAATACCACTATTGGTATCAGTCATAATTGCTACTTTCATTTAATGTCCTCCAACATCATAATTCAAGATTCGTTGTTTGCTTCCCAAAGATAAGGAAGGTTTTCTGACAATTCGTTACTGTTCTGTCTATGACCGGTAACAATTAGTTTTCCCTCGCATCACCCATAAAGAACAACGCAACAGTACCCGGACCGGTATGACTGCCGATAGTAGTTCCGATTGAATTGTAGAAAATCTTTCCTTTAAGAGCAGAAATCTTTTCTTCAATCATTGTTCCGAGTTCCAGTGCAACCTCCTTGTTGTACGAATAGTTAATGAAACATTTTCCATTGTAATTCTCATGTGCATCCGCGTGTAACAACATCTGTTCCACAGTTGCCTGTATAACCTTTTTCATTGTACGAATTTTGAATCTGAGAATCAGACGTCCCTCGCCATCCACATCAAGCAACGGACAAACATTCAATATTCCGCCTACAAATCCTGACGTCTTACTGATTCTTCCGCCCTTAATATAGAAGGTCAAATCCGTAGAGAAAAACCAATGATGAACCTTAAGCTTATTTGCTTCCGCAAAATCAACCAATTCCTCAATGGTTTTACCTTCATCACGTAAATCCGCAAGCGAGTCCATAAGCAAGCCGAACCCACCACTGATACACAATGAATCTATAACAAAGATTTTTCTGTCCGGATATTTTTCCAGCAGCTCTTCCCTTGCAATATTGGCAGAATTAATCGTGCCTGATATCCCGCTCGAAACAGTCAAATGCAATATATCTTTTCCTTCTTTAAGGAACTTTTCAAAATATGCTTCATACTCTTCAGCATTGACCTGAGATGTTCTCGTTTCGGCACCCGACTGCATCTTGCGATAAAATTCATCGGTCGAAACCTTTTTACCCATATCATCCAAATACTCAACATCATCTATGAAATAATGAAAACTTACATAATTAATATTTCTTTTCTGCATGTACTCATCATTCAAATCGGCTGTTGAGCAGCAACTAATAACATAATCTCCCATTCTAAACTCCTTTAATTTCCAATTAGTAATTTGGCAATCTCTTCATAAGTAGATTTTTTCTTTATCTTAAAGACTCCATGATTAATCTTACTATCGTAATTATGTTCACACATATATGAATCAAACTTTGATGCCGAATCGACTAAACCGCCTTTTTCAAGAAGTCTTGCAACATCATACGAAGAAATACCGCTCGCTATTTCCAATGTATAGTAATCTTCTTTCGTCGCAGCCTCCCCTGCATCACTTTGCACTATATCCGTTTTTTTGCTGTTTGCACCATCTATCTTAATATCCACAGAACCGGTTTTATCAACATTTTCTTTCGTAGCATCCGTTTCCACAGAACCTGTTTTGTCAATATTTTCTTTCGTAGCATCCGTTTCCACAGAACCTGTTTTCGTAGTAAATCCCTTCATATCAGCTTCCGGCAAATCAGTTCTTTCTGTATCACCATCCGCATTTAATTCTTCGGAATCATTTTTCTGTTTTTCGAGAATATCAGCAAGTTTTGTATGCGAATCCTCTTTACCTACCGTATTATTCTTCCTGTAGGATTTAAGCAGCGGATCATCCTCCGTTTTCTTACTCATCATATCATCTGCAGCATTAGTCGTTTCACTATCCTCTTTATCGGTCACTTTCTTTCCGATAGTACCTGAAAGCGTACCGTTCTCTTCGACCATACCAAGAGCTTTGGCTCTTTCCTTAACCTCAGCATCCGACATTTGAGCATTGTTCCTGCCGGTGGCGATTCCCATCAACACTGCCGCAATGAATAGACCGGCTCCCAATCCCCTTAAGTAACTTCTAAGATCCATACAAATCACCTTTCATGTAAATCAATAACTAATGTAACCTCACCGACACCAAGATTAAGTTCCTTAGCAATTTGAACGTTGCTCTTTCCTTCTTCATGGAGTTTAATAATCGCATCATTGTTATTCTTCTTGGCATTATTCATAACATTTGCAGAATCTATATCATTATTTTCAATTACGTCCTTAAGATTATCAATTGCTTTCTTGCCTTTAATCTTTCCGGCATGCTTAACCGGCTTATCGAATTTAGCAGCAACAAAATCCTCCGAATTCACTTTATTCACTTTAGAGCTATTCTCAACCTCTCTTGTTTTTGCATCTGCTTCCCGTACAACATTTTTCAAATCAATCTGCTTGTCCGAAAGCATGTCATAGAGAAACATAACTTCCTTGTGACTCTTATTTATATCCTCAAGAATTGTGGTTGAATATTCACTGACAGCCATTATCTTCTCATTGGATATTTTTTCCAGAGCTCTCTCTGCTTTCTCCATCGCGTACTCAATTGAGCCGTCGGTAGCTTCATTTACGCGCAAAGTCATCCCATCAAATTCCTTATCAATCAGGCGTTTTATTTCATTGCGCTCAAATTCCATATCAGATTGTGATTTTGGCTTATCCTTATCTTTAATAAAAAAGCTAGCCAAAAAAATAACCACTCCTAAAATAAGGAGTGTTATTTCCATAGGTGTCATACTAAGCCCCTTTTTCTTTCAAATCTTGATGTCAAAACCATGTGATTGATTCTTCTTCACAACAACGGTTTCATCCTTCTTATTATCCTTGTTTTTCTGATTGAAATACTTGTTTTTGCCTTTTTCTTTGGCATCATGTTTTGTATCGGTCTTATCGGAACTCGCAGAAATCTGCACCGTATATGAGTCTTCATCACGTTTAACTTCCATCATTGCATTAAGATTACCCTGATCTATAATGCTCTTTTGTTCCTCATTATGCTTCAGATTAACAATATCCTGCGTTCTGTTGATTACACCATTCATTTCAATAGGACTAATCATTTTCCTCCTATCCAAACAACTAATAAGATATCAGATGTTTAATAAAATATCAACCCAAACGTATTTAGTAAGCCTTCACACGGATGTCGGCACCTTCTTTGACAAATCGTGAATGCGAAACCGCACTTTTAAGCTGGTTTGAAACTTCACCGACCGTAATCTTCGTACCCGGATATGCACATTCGGAAACACGAACATACGAGCCTGCGTCCGAAACATTTGCCGATGCCAGATATCCGTCTTGTTCTTCCGTTAAATACTGAATATTTTCCATCAGTTCTTTATATTCTACCGTTAATTGTTTGAAACTTTGAAGCTGACTTTCGGTAAGCTTATCACCCTTTTTCAAACGCATAGTCAAAGTTGCAAGTACCGGCTTAACCTGTTCAAGCTTCTGATTCTGCTCGTCTAATGACTGCTTTAGATTGTTGAGCTTTAATTTTATTGAAGGATCTGAACCCACTTCAATCTCAGTATCAACACCCATGGATGAACCGATTATTTTGGCATCCACATTTCCCTGAGCTTTAACGCTACCGCCTGCAATGAATCCCTTCTTTCCGTTTACGGTAACATCGCCCTTAGCCGAAACATCGCAATGCAGAAGTGCTTCCGTCTGGACATATCCGCCCGCCTGAACGCGGGAATTCTCTATAAATTTGGACACGACATTGTTGCCGGCCAGAATTATTCCCTTTCCCATACCGTTCATACCACGGTTAATAATCACATCCCTGTCTGCCTGAACCATTGCACTCTCGACAAATCCCCTTATTTCTATGCTTCCGCTTGCCTGAACGCAGAAACCGCTCTTAACATTTCCGAGTACCCGAACATCACCGTTGTAATCGATATTTCCGGTAGAGGCATCCACATCGGAAACCTCATAAACATCAGATACAAATACTGTGTCATCAACTAATGTTACATTGCCGTCTGTATTCGATATAAGTGATTTTCCATCCTCCGAAACACTAATTCCTTTGCCGTATTTAAACTGCGGTTTAAAAGGTTCCCTACTAAGTTCAATACGCCCCCCATATATATCTCTGCCGACTTCACCGGGAATCGGAGGGACAAGAATCGCAAGAACCTGACCTTTCTTACACGGCGATATCAGATTTAAATTAAAGAAATCAACCGTTCCGTCAGCATTCATTTTTGGTTTCATATTATGATCGGTATTAAATTTATATTCTATGTATCCATCTTTTCCCGGATTCACGGGAGTTCCTTCAGCAATAAGATAATCAGTGCAATACTGCCGATTTGAAAAATACTCCGAAATTACCATATCCTTAATTCCGTAAATTATCTTCTTGCCATGCAAATCATTTATAACATCTTCAAGAATCAAAGAAGCCGCAGCATTTGAACAAGGATAGAATCTTGCAACTAATCGCATCTTATCCTCGGAAACATGCAATGAATAAGCTTCTCTTGTCGTAGTGCTTCGCGGCTCAGCAATCTTTACAAGACATTTATCACCTTCACACGTTTCTATAGCATTTGCTACAGAAACTATATCTACCAGAAAATCCTGCCCAAGAAGATATTCCGTCAATTCATCAAACGAAACCGGATTTCCACCATCGGCCGGGGCAAATATTTCCAAATATGTACCATCTTCAAGATATAACAGCCTGAAATAACCATTCCTTTGTGACATACGATCCTCCCGACAACATACGTTGCATTATCAAAAACAATTCCGGTACAACCCTAGATATCCTTTAACAGACCTAAATACTTTCCCATCTTCGCTTTCATTTTTGTTAAAGCTTTCGTATGCAATTGCGATACTCTCGACTCTGAAACCTCCAAAATGTTACTTATTTCTTTAAGAGTCAAATCCTCATAATAGTAAAGAAGAATTACCTTCTGTTCCTTTTCGGTTAACTGTTCAAGCGATTCCTTTAAAACTATTTTAAGTTCCTCTTTCTCAATATGTTCTTCCGGCAACTCAAAACTTGAAACCGTACGACTTTCACTTATTTCCGGACCGCCTGCCTCGGTAAACTCATCCAAAGAAACAATATTTGTGACCTTCATCTGAGACTGCCAATCATCATATTCATCCTGTGAAATTCCAAGTTCCTTCGCAACTTCTTCATCCGTTGCCGCACGACCTGTATTGGCTTCTATATTCTTAATCGCATTTGAAATATCCCGTTGTCTTTTTCTTACCGTTCGAGGAATCCAGTCCATTTTTCTAATCTGGTCAAGAATCGAACCTCTTATACGAAGGCTTGCATAAGTTTCAAATTTAACATCCTTGGTGGCATCAAACTTATCAATCGCATCGATAAGTCCGAAAATACCATAACTCACCAAATCCTCGTACTCCACGTTATATCCAAGATACATCGACAAACGACCCGCTACCACTTTCACAAGCGGAGCATATTCCAAAATTATTTTCTCTCTCAGCTCTTGGGTCGGATTTAGAGAATAATCCTCCCACAATTTAGACTTTGATGCTTCGTCCATATTCCCCTCCGCTTAGTCAGCGAATTTACTGCAATGTTTCCTCGTCCTTAGGCTCGGCATTATCAGATAAATCTGCACCTTCCTCAGGATTCTCCTCTGCTAATTCACCTTCATTTGGCTTCTCAACGACTTCACCTTCATCAGAAATATCATCATCTGTTGATATTTCGAACTTATCAAACAGAAATTTGATTACTGCACCGACAATCAGGAAAACAAGTAATACAACAAGCAGTGCAATCAACATATCATGAAGGTTATAGTGATTAAGATACGTAACAATCACGCACACCGCACCGGCAAGAAGCATTATAAACATCGGAATTTTCTTTGTATTCATACCCATCTCCGACAAATCAAATTTTCTTAATTTCTTTACCCACGGCTTTAATTACAAAATCACCTGTTTCAGGATAAAATTCAACGGTTCGTCCGTAATTCTTACCCGTATCGCTAGCAAGAATCGGAATCTTCAATTCTCCCAAAACTTTCGTTACGGATTCAACGTTTCGCGCTCCGACAGCAATTAAATCAGACTTATTCTGGAGCGCAAACATCTGAGCACCCCCGGCAATCTTAGCTACCAACCGTGTTCTGTTCGCGCCTTCTGCAACCATCAATCTCACTAATTCAACGATTCCTGTATCCGCAAATTTTGCAATACATTGATTGTTTGTTATTTTGGTACTGTCCGGCAACATAATATGTGCCAACCCACCAACTTTAGTAACAGGATCACGAATAGCAATACCAACGCAAGAACCCAAACCAAGGGTCGTAACAGCATTGGGACTCTTACAAGTTTTAAGGTCTGCCATGCCAACTTTAATCATTTCACCCATATATTTATCCCTATAAAGCAATTGTAAAAAACACAATTGTTTTCCGAATTCATCCTTAACGTAACATTAACCCCGCTTACACGCCAAGCGAGGTGAGAATTTTGTCATACGAATCCAAGTCCGGCACAAGAACAAAATATCCATCCAGTTTCAAATCTCCCGAAAATTCTGTCTGAATCAACAAAATCTTATCTCCCATAGTGCCAAACTCAATTGCCGGCACACTAAGAATCGCACCACACATATCAATGCTTAAAGCAGGAATTGAAGATACTATTCTAAGGTTTGTAAGCATAGATAAAGATGAAAGATATGAACCTGTAATAATATTTCCGATTTCTTTAAGTGCCGATATTTCCATTTCTCCAAAATCTGTGCCACGCTCACTTACAGGTGTTCCCATAAGCTTACTTATGAGTATTCTCGCAGACTTTTCTTCCAAAAGGAACATAATGCTTCCCGTAATATCGCCATCCACACTCTGATAAACGCCTGCCATAATCTGCTCTTCACCGCCCATTGTTGCGCTCACCTCGGAAAATTCAAGTATAGCAACGTTTGGAACTTTCATATCAACCTTCGTATTCAGCAACTGCGCAAGCGCGGTAGTTGCATTTCCGGCCCCAATATTCCCAATTTCCTTGAGAACATCGTAATACACCCCATCTAAATTATTCAAATCAATTTTGGCCATAAATTTTACCTCTTATCAATCCATAAAGAAATGCAACGCAATTTCCTATTATACAAAAAACTGCGAGTGACATAATTCAAGACTCGCTCACGAGTCTTGAATTATGTCACTCGCAGCAATTAAACGCACAACAAATGAAAACGTTAAATTAAACTATCTCTTTGTCAGAAATAACAACATTCAAATCCAACAATGAAATAAGTCCTTCCCCACATTTACCGATTCCGTTAATATATGATTGTTCAGAAGCCCTTGAACCCTTAGTAACCGCATCAATACTGTCATCAGAAAGTGTAACCACTTCCTTTACAGCATCAACAATAATACCTATTGGCGCATTTTGTTCCAATTTGATAATTATTATTCGAGTCTTATTGGTTTTCTCAGCCTCCGGCAGATTAACCTTTCTTCTAAGACTCATTACCGGAACAACTTCACCTCGAAGGTTAATTACTCCATCAAAATATTCCTGAACATTCGGAACTCTGGTAATCTTTTGCATACGAACAATGTTATCGACATATTTAATATCAATACCGTACTGTTCCTCACCTATAGTAATAACAATATACTGCGTTGTCGCATATTCAGTTGTCACAAATCCCAATTCATCCATTATTAACCCCTCCTATATAAGACAATTAGCATCAAGAATCAAAGCAACTTCGCCATCACCCAAGATGGTTGCACCGCTTATCATTCGGGTTGTACAGTTAATATATTTACCAAGGGATTTAATAACAATTTCCTGCTGTCCGATTAAATCATCTACAACAAGACCTGCGTACTGATCTCCCTTCTTAACGATAACAACGACCAGGTTGCCTTCCTTCTTACCCTCTTCAACTTCGATACCAAGTACTTCATGAAGTCTGACAAGTGGAATAACGTTACCACGAAGATTAATAACTTCTTTGGCTTCAACATACTTTACTTCATCTTCGGAAATATCTTCGATAGTATCAATCGAACCTAATGAAATTGCATATTTTTCTTCGCCGACAATAACCATAAGAGCCTGAATAATAGCAAGTGTAAGCGGCAAACGAATTGAAAATGTCGAGCCTTCTCCAAGCTTTGTCTTTACAGAAACAT
>JAZLIP010000117.1:0-6720 GCA_045617445.1 Lachnospiraceae bacterium
CTGCCAACTGTTTTTGTGTTATCTTTCGTCTTTTTCGAATTGACTTCAATTTTTGAGCCATTTTAATGGCTACATCTGATGGTGTTTCAAAAATATATAGCATGATGCCCTCCTGTATTGCTACCATTATATCATTAATCGTAGGAAATGTCACGTATTTGATATTATAGTAGCAATTATTATAGAGCTATAGTCTATAAGAAAAACCTTATCATCTTAAATCTTTGTTTTTAGTTTCTCTACTAACCGATGTACTGATATCATATACCAAATATCCCAAATTACTATTCTCGGAATTTTCCGCATATATCAAATTGTAATTATATTCATCAATGAATTTCTCAATACGTTCATCCAAATGCCCCGGACATACAGCAATCAATTTAGGTGGTTCCTTGGCTAAGTCTTCAAAATATTCATCAAGAATCTCTTCATTAACATCACCTATCGGATACTGATAGGAATATCTCGTAGCATGAACACGATCCGAAACAACATAAAGTAAATCATTATTTCCGTAAACCGTAATTTTATCCTCATGATTGGTATTTGTTGAAATCACATCCCGCAAGTTCATAGTAATTTCAGCATGATTCACTTCATTTCTCCTAGCAGCATAATCAGCTAAATCAGCGAAACATCCAAGTACTCTTCCTGGCAGCATATAGCCTGTAAGAAACAAAGCAAGCAAAATAACCGCAATTGAATTACCGGTACCTTTTCCGATTACATTTTCCTCATTATTTCCGTTTAGCGTAAGATAATTCCCCTGACAGATTTCAAAAAGCATTCCCACAGGTAAAACAACCGCCGGTGCCGAAACAATCGCATAATGTCCAAGCACAACTCCCGAAAGCGACTCCATAATAAGGTTAAAAATCAAATAAACCAAATAAGTCAATGCAAGAAACGGGATTTTTGTTTCCATAATTTTACAAACATTTCGCTTACAGTTTAAAAACGTTCCTATCAAAACCACGCAAACACCAATACTGATAATGTAAAGATTCTGATTGGCGAAAGTAAAGAATGTTTTAAATTTACCGCTTGTCGTTCCCATTCCGGTTCCTGATTTAGAATACATCATATTGAATTTAAAATACGCATCAATAAAATTTCCAAAACAGCCATTTGCAATCAACCAAATGCAAAACGGAAGTAAAGATATCATTGCACCTGCAAGAAAGTACGCCACGAACCGACCAAACTTTACATATTCTTTCTCAAGCAGAAGTTTAATTGTAATCGCAGCACAAAACACAACCCAGACCGTAACCATATTGATTCTTAACATACATACCATTCCAAAGCAGAAACCGGATATAGCAATTTTCATTCCAAGCTTTGAATTTGTATTCTCATCACACAATAAATATTGGACAAAAATGTAAAGTGCAACAGAAATAAATAAAAGTGCATATTCTTCAGTGAGATTTCCGCCTTCAAAATACCCATAGCAGACATATGCTCCACAGCAAACCGAAATCGCAGCCGCTATTCCCTTTTCGCAAACAAGCTTAGCAAGCTTAAACCAACATACGAAGGTTGCGGCAAGAAACAGCCATTCAATCACAAAAACACCTCGGTAAGCTAAAATACAGTTCCCGAGGTAATTAATAATGTAAATTAACGGTCCCTTATGATCAAACGTATCCCTGTATGGCATATATCCTTTCTTCATCATCATTGCAACCGTCTTAAATACTGCCGAATCGGTCAATACATCAGCACCTCTGAAAGGATGAAGCGGACTTGCTCCCAGAAAAGCAAACGAACCGGCAATACACATAAGCCAAACACAAATTGTTTTCAATCTTCTACCAATCAGATTACTTGACATAACTTCTACATTCCCTTCTTAAGTTTAGAAAAGTCACCCAGTGCTTTCCAACCGATTCCTACAATTTTCTTAACATTAATGGAATTAACCCCGCCCTGGCGAGGTTTAAAAGACACTACCTTAAATGTATATTTTTCCTTATAATATACGAAATATGTAGTCATCATAATATTCGGAAGATTGAAATCACTATCAAGCTTTGGCAAATATTTGGCAACAGCAGATGTCTTCATCAATCTGAAAGGTGCATTGGCATCCGGTACCGAAACCTTAAAGAAAGCCTTCACGATAAAGCAGACTACCTTTTCTACAAATGCCCTGGACTTTCCATCACCGCGAACAGTTCGATTCCCAAATATTCCCGTATACTCATTTCGCATATTCCAAAATTCTTCAAATTCATCGGGATTTGTTTGACCATCAGAGTCCGTTTGAAAAACATAATCTGCCTGCTGCTTTATTGCGTAATCATACAGTGCAATTACCTTAGGACCATGTTGTTTTCCTGTATCAGAAAGTACTTCAAGCTTCGGCAAGGTTTCTTTGAGCCCCAAAAGAATTTCATGCGTCCTGTCAACGCTCCCACTATCGGCAACAACCAGACGTGAGGTCTCACTCTTTCCATCAAGAACCGGATACCATTGTCTGACAACGTCCTCAATATTTTCTTCTTCATTATACGCCGGCATCACAACATAAACCGAATCCATGAAATCAAACCTCCGTTATTTTCCAATTTAAAAATCAGCGTAACTATTCAGCATTATAAATTTCAAACCTTAATTACCGATTAAAGCTTTTACAAATCAACTATTTGTCCTTTGCCATAGCAATCTGTCTTACATTCTGAATAAATGCATTGGTCATCACATTATTCTGAGCAAAAATCTGTTTTGCCTGCCCAATTGCCAGCTCAGCCGCTGTTTTGTCATTAACCGCATTATTATACTCGTTCAATGCAGCATTATATTGAGACTGAAGTGTCGGATTAGTAACGAGAAGTGCAGCAAGCGCATTAACATTTTCTCTCTTGATTCTTTCAACTTCCTTCTTGTTATTTACAACTTTCTGCAAGTAATCGATATAATTAGCCTGTTCAGCCTTAACCCAATCATTTAACTGCTTTTCTACTTCGTTTTTATGATTTACATGATCCTGCTTGGCAAGTAAATCGCAGCCATCATCCGAAGTCATATAATTTGATATCTGAGTACTTACTTCTTTAACATGATTATTGATATAAAGAAGTTCCTTGGTAAGGTCTTGTTCCGTTGCGAACACAGGTGTAACAAATAACATAGAAGCTGCTACTGTTGTGAATACTAACTTTAATGTTTTTCTCATTTGATTTCCTCCATTTTAAGCATCATTATTTCATTACTTCTTGCAACAAACTTAGTCATTTCTTCAGATGTGAGCGGTTTGTTTGCAAGCTTTGCAAGATCGTATAACTGCTCGCAAATAATATTTACATTTTCGTTTTCCGGATTTGCAAGAATCATAGCGACCAATTTATTGTTTGCGTTAAGGACAAGTGTCTCGCCCTCATCGCCAAACATATCCATTCCCATTCCGTTCATTGAATACATCTTCATCATATCCTGCATTCTGCGGCTTTCCTCAGATATAGTCAGAACACTTGATACCGAATCATTCTTAAGCTTTTCAACCTTAACCTCGATTTTTTCCTTGTTTAACGCTTTCTTAAACAACTCTGCCATCTTCTGAGACTGTTCCTCAAGTTCTTTAGCTGCGTCTTCCGAAACCTCATCTTTAAAAGATTCGGTAAGATCGGCATCAATTCGCATGAATTTAACGTCTTCATTCTTGCTTTCCAATTGATTAACAAACGGTTGATCAATATTATGTGTAAGAATCACAGCATCCATGCCCTGCTCCTTAAACATATTTATATACTGGCTCTGCTGCTGCTCATCAGTAACATAATACACGATTTTCCTTGGCTCTTTTTCCGCATCATCTGCATCATCTCCGGCATTCTCCAAGTTTTCATCAACAACTTCAGCTTCAACACTTTCACCGTTTTCATCTGTCGCTTCCGAAATATCCTTAGCCTTAATTTCAAGACACTCGGGAAGTGTCAAATATTTGCCGTCAAGATTCTTAAAAAGAATATAATCATTCATCTTCTCGCAGAACTTATCGTCCTTTAAGCAGCCGAATTTAATAAACGGGCTGATATCATCCCAATATTTCTCATATTCTTCCTTCTCAGTCTTGCACATTCCCGCAAGTTTATCTGCCACCTTCTTGGAAATATAATCTGAAATTTTCTTAACGAATCCGTCATTTTGAAGAGCAGATCTTGATACATTAAGCGGTAAATCAGGGCAGTCGATAACACCCTTTAAAAGCATAAGGAATTCAGGAATAACCTCTTTGATATTATCGGCAATGAATACCTGATTGTTGTACAACTTGATTGTACCTTCAATCGATTCATACTCCATATTAATCTTAGGAAAATAAAGAATACCTTTAAGGTTGAACGGATAATCCATATTAAGGTGTATCCAGAACAAAGGTTCCTTGTAATCCATAAATACCTTACGATAGAATTCAAGATATTCTTCCTTGGTGCAGTCATTTGGATGTTTTGCCCAAAGAGGAGTCGTATCATTAAGCGGAACCGGGCGTTTAAGAATCTTAAGTTTGTCCTTAGCAGGAGTAACAAGCACTTTCTCTTTCTTGCCGTCCTCATTTTCCTTTTCCTCGTACTTTGCTTCTTCATGAATTGTCTCGACAACGGTATCCTTATCGGTCTTCTCGTCAACTTCAATAGTCTCATATTCAGGTTCCGCATCTGCCTTTTCAAGATAAATCGGCGTAGGCATAAACGAACAGTATTTCTTGATTATTTCACGCGCACGATATTCGTTGCAGAATTCCAGGCAATCTTCGTTAAGGAACAAAGTGATTGTTGTTCCGACTTCTTCTCTGTTGCCTTCCTGCATTGAATATTCAGTACCGCCATCACATTCCCAATGAACCGGCTTAGCATCCTTCTTGTATGAGAGTGTATCAATATGCACCTCGTCAGCCACCATAAATGCCGAGTAGAATCCAAGTCCGAAATGTCCTATAATCTGGTCATCGTTCGTCTTATCTTTATATTTCTCAATAAAATCGGTTGCTCCCGAAAAAGCAATCTGCGTAATATATTCTTCTACCTCATCAGCATCCATACCAAGTCCGGTGTCCTTGAAGGTAAGAGTTTTGTTCTTAGAATCAGCAATCACAGTGATTTTATTCTCAAAATCATCAGGATATGTATACTCTCCCATCATATCAAGTTTCTTAAGCTTGGTAACAGCATCACAACCGTTAGAAATAAGCTCACGCATAAAAATATCATGATCCGAATAGAGCCACTTCTTAATAATAGGAAAAATATTATCACTGTTAATTGATAAGCTACCTTTTTTTACTGCCATTTTAATTCCTTCTTTCTTAAATATTTCTTGTTATAGTTTAGTACCCCTAAAGCAAAATGTCAAGAAAAATTAGCACTCATTTATTGCGAGTGCTAACAATTTGTATTATTCAACTATTTTGGCACCTGTCAGTGTAACAAAATAATTGTCGTATATTTCAAAAAAGCTTGTAGTATTAATCGCATCGGACTTGAAATAAGTAATCGCATCCCACAAATCAGCATTTAAATTGGAATTAAGCGTAAGTACAAAATTGCTGTAAATTTCATTAAAGGCTTCCTGCTTACGTTTCAGAAGTATCTCAGCCTTATTCTTATCAGTTTCTTCCAAATCATAAGTGCTGATTGACTTAAGAATGTGATATCCGTATTCAGTTTCAACAATACCGCTTATATCGCCAACCGAAAGTTCAAAAGCAACCTTTTCGTATTCCTTAGGCATCACTCCTCGCCCGAAGCTGTATTCAATCTCACGGTCTTCATTCTCATTGCTTTCCGCTATAATATCAAAATCCTCACCTTCATCAATTCTTTTCTTTATATTCAGTATTCGTGTGTATGCTTCGTCTTTTTCCGCCTCATTGTAAGAAACCGTTTTGTCACCGATAGTTTTGTAGGTTTTGATGAGAATATCACGCACAGTAATGATTCGTGCTTCATCATCGCTTATCTCAGGTTCAACCCGGTCGGTTATATTATGGTAAACCTTATCGGCAAGCGCAAATTCATAATATAATTTGTAAATCAACTCCTCATTCACACCAAGCAATTCAATTTCATCCTCGTTTAATGAAGCAAAATAATCTCTCGCGGCGGATTTTACACGTATCTCATCATCGGAAGTAAGGACAATCTCACGCTCCATAGCAAGTAGATTCATAACTTTAATCTGCGCTATTCTTGCAAGAATAGTGTCCTTATATTTATCCTCCATTGTTACACCGTCAATCGGCACCTGCCATATTTGCGTTCCAAATACTTCAGTATATTTGTTTTCGCAATTAACCAGATAGACCATAACTTCCGGTACGAGGCATGACATTTCCTCAATTCTAAATACTTCATCCTTATCAAAATCAGTAGTCAGAATAACCTCTGTATTCTTCTCGCAACCGCTAAAAAGCAGGCACGTCAAAGTCAAAACAAGCATTAGTTTTCTGCTTCGAACCATTTTATCCCTCTTTACATTTACACTATCCGCAATTCCCGACAACATATTTTCTCAACCTTCACGACAAAACAGTATAGCATTTTTAATTCCAATACTCAATAGAACCGTTTTGTACGAATTTTCCCAAATCTCTTTTCAAACAGCGAATTTCGTATTAAAATGTAACTATTCAGAGCCATGCAAAACTGCTCAAAATATTTTGCTTGCAAAGAATATTATGAGCAGTTTTATATGGCGAAGTAACAACATGAGCAA
>JAZLIP010000118.1:0-6270 GCA_045617445.1 Lachnospiraceae bacterium
TGAATTGTCAAAAGTTGCGGAAGTTATTGCTAAGGAAAGCGGAAATGTAATTAAACTTGAGCATAATCAGTTCGTAACAACGAATCGTAATTCGGTAGTGGAACTTCGAATAACGCTTGAGGCTTTCGGAACAGAGCATAAGGAAAAAATTATGCAGTCTCTTAATGAAACGGGATATCGTCCGAAAGTTGTAAGAACAAGTGTCTGATATGAGAATATCCGGTTAAGGACTGTCAAGAAAAAAGACTTGACAGCCCTTAAGTTTTTGTGTATATTCGTACTTGTGTTGTTTTGCTAACGGTAGTTTGAAATATTTATTTCAGATTGCTTGGGTGCTGAGGTTTGTTATGGAACGCATTGTTGAAAGAAATAATCTGTTTGATTTTTATGGTGATTTACTGACACAACATCAGAGAACAATTTATGAGGTTGCTGTGACGGAAGACCTTTCACTGTCGGAACTTGCTGAAGAATATGGGATTTCAAGACAGGGGATTCATGATTTGATTAAACGATGCGACATGATTATGCAGGATTACGAGAATAAGCTTCATCTTGTTGCACGATTTGATAATATGAAAAATATTGTGAAGCAGATAGAAAATCTGTCGGTTTTAGGTGGCAGTGACAATGAACAGATGATTCACACTCTTGCGAAAGAACTTATGAAATTGTTGTAGTTTGAGGTGCGTTACAGATGGCATTTGAGAGTTTGACTGAAAAACTGCAGAATGTATTTAAGAATTTAAGAAGCAAAGGTCGTCTTACTGAGGAGGATGTTAAGCTTGCACTTAAGGAAGTTAAGCTTGCATTACTGGAAGCGGATGTTAACTTCAAGGTTGTTAAACAATTTGTTAAATCTGTTGAGGAACGGGCAGTAGGTGCGGATGTTTTGAACGGTCTTAATCCCGGACAGATGGTAATTAAGATTGTTAATGAAGAAATGATTTCACTGATGGGAAGTGAAACGACCGACATTAAGCTTGAACCCGGTAAAGCAATTACTGTTATTATGATGTGCGGTCTTCAAGGTGCCGGTAAAACGACAACTGCGGCCAAACTGGCAGGGAAGCTTAAACTTAAAGGTAAGAAGTGTTTGCTTGTTGCTTGTGATGTATACAGACCGGCAGCTATTGAGCAGTTAAGAGTTAATGCCGAGAAGCAGCAAGTTGATTTCTTCTCTATCGGAGATAAGAATTCTCCGGTTAATATTGCGAAGGCAGCAATTGAACATGCCACGAAGAACGGGCATAACGTTGTTTTCATAGATACTGCGGGTCGACTTCAGATTGATGAAGAAATGATGACCGAATTATTGGACATTAAATCAAACGTTACGGTTCATCAGACGATACTTGTTGTAGATGCAATGACCGGTCAGGAAGCAGTAAATGTAGCGAAAACCTTCGATGAGAAGGTCTCTGTGGATGGAATTATTTTAAGTAAGATGGACGGTGACGCCCGAGGTGGTGCGGCGCTATCTGTTAAGGCCGTTACCGGTAAACCTATTTTGTATGTAGGTATGGGCGAGAAACTTTCCGATTTGGAGCAGTTCTATCCTGACAGAATGGCAAGTCGAATTCTTGGAATGGGCGATGTACTTTCACTTATTGAGAAAGCCCAGGAAAACATTGATATAGATGAAAATACAAGCAAGGAAATGACGGAAAAACTCAAGAAAGGTAAGTTCGATTTCAATGATTACCTTGAGAGTATGAATCAGATGAAAAAAATGGGTGGTATTTCCAGTATTTTATCTATGCTTCCGGGAATGGGCGTTAATACCAAGGATTTGGAAGACGCCGTAGATGAGAAGAAGCTTGCAAGGACGGAAGCGATTGTGCTTTCGATGACAAAGAAGGAGAGAAGCAATCCGGAGCTTCTTAACCCGAGCAGAAAACGAAGAATTGCAGCCGGTGCCGGTGTTGATATTTCAGAGGTCAATCGTCTTGTGAAACAGTTTGAACAATCAAGGAAGATGATGAAGCAAATTCCTAGTATGATGGGCGGTAAAGGCAGAGGTAAATTCGGTAAATTCAGAATGCCCTTTTAATAGTTTAGAATTCGCGTTTGCGTTCTAATAGAATTAAGCAATAGTGCTTAGCATAAAATTAAGATGGAGGTGAATAAGATGGCAGTAAAGATCAGACTCAGAAGAATGGGACAGAAGAAGGCTCCTTACTATAGAATCATTGTTGCTGATGCAAGATCTCCTCGTGATGGAAAATGTATCGAGGAAATTGGAACATATGATCCAAGTACTGAGCCAAGCACAGTTAAGGTCAACGAAGAACTTGCTAAGAAGTGGTTGGCTAATGGCGCTCAGCCGACAGATGTTGTAAGCAGAATCTTCAAGGATGCGGGAATATCAAAATAAGGTAGTGCCAAATAAATTAAGAAACAGTTAGCAGCCCTAAGGGAATCGTCGTTGCGGCGACACCTTAGGACAGATGCTGGAGGTATTTTTAAATGAAGGATTTAGTTGAAGTAATCGCAAAATCTCTTGTTGAAAAGCCTGATGAAGTAACCGTTACACAGCGTGAAGAAGAAAATGCAATCGTTGTTGAACTTAAGGTGGCTCAATCCGATATGGGTAAAGTGATTGGAAAACAGGGAAGAATTGCCAAGGCAATCCGTTCTGTAGTGAAGGCTGCTTCTGCTAAAGAAGACAAGAAAGTGATTGTGGATATTGTTCAGGAGTAGCAGGTTTAAAAAATAATATTGAATTAAGTTGTGAAAAATACCATTGAGTTTATCTTGATGGTATTTTTTGTGTTAATATTATAATATCGGGGTTGAATGTTATATAAACCTTTTGACACAAACATCACATTTGGAGGCAAATATGGAAACTAGATTACAGGTTGGTATTATCAGCACTACGCACGGTGTGCGGGGGGAAGTAAAGGTTTTTCCGACAACTGATGATATGCGACGTTTTAAAAAGCTTAAACAGGTGATTCTTGATACCGGAAAAGAAGAAATTAATCTTGAAATAGAAAATGTCAAATTTTTTAAGCAATTTGTTATACTTAAGTTTAAAGGTTATGATAACATAAATGATATAGAAAAGTATAAGGGTATGAGTTTGTTTGTTACCCGTGAAAATGCTGTGCATCTTAGGAAGGATGAATACTTTATTGCCGATATTATTGATATGATAGTTTATGATGAAGCCAGAACCGAGCTTGGCAGAGTACGTGATGTCATGGAAACGGGAGCTAATGACGTGTATGTGATTGAACTTAAAAATGGCGGGGAACTCCTGCTTCCGGCAATTAAAGAAT
Organism: Lachnospiraceae bacterium; assembly: GCA_045617445.1. Taxonomy (GTDB): domain Bacteria; phylum Bacillota; class Clostridia; order Lachnospirales; family Lachnospiraceae; genus UBA2868. The sequence continues at coordinate 3,288 of JAZLIP010000118.1, forward strand.
GTATACTTGAAGTAAATGTAGAAGAAATGTATATGGTTGTTCATGTACTTAAAGGATTGATGGATTAAAGTGAGGATCGAGCAATGAGCAAGAAGAAAACAATTGCTGTAATGATGCGTGATATTAATTCGGATTTTTCGGAAGCAATGTATGATGGATTTTATTTTGCGGCGGAAGAAACGGAGATAAATCTTGTATACCTTTTGGGTCCACAGTTCCCGAGAAATGTGGAAAATGTTATTGACAGTATTGATGTTGATTACAATTATCAGCTTGATGCTGTCTTTGATTATGTGCATGTTCTTAAGCCTGATGCGTTGATTTTGGTGTGCGGATCTATTAACAAATCAATGGTACTTCCGGATGTTAATGCGCTGATAGAACGTTACAAGGGAATTCCCTCTCTTGTATTGGAAGATATACCGGCTCATCCTTCCGTTGCTTATCAGGTTGCCGACAGTTACGGTGCGATGTGTCAGTGTTGTGAACATTTGATTGCACACCACGGTTATACGAATATTGTATATATTTCAGGTTCGCCCGACGAGTATGATTTTAAAGTGCGTTTAAAAGCATTTAAAGATACCATGCAGGCACATAATTTGAATATTCTCGATGATCAGATAGTGATTTGCAAACAGGGAGATTCCATAGAACGCAAAATCGCTTCGATTTTTGACGGTTATATGGCTGTGGATGCTATTGTGTGCTGCAGTGATGAGTATGCCCGAATTGTATATGACGTATGCGAAATGAGAGGCTTGGCTGTGGGTAAGGATGTTGCAGTTACCGGCTTTGATGACATTGGTTTGGCACGAGCCCTTAATCCACCGCTGACAAGTGTTACGCATAATAGTTTTTTGTTTGCATATAATGCTTTAAAACGTGCTCTTGTGTTGGCAGACGGCGGTTTCGTGGGTGGCATTAAAACACCTTGTTATTTTAAGAAAAGGTGTTCCTGCGGTTGTAAAATGAACAAAACAAATGTCGAATTGAAGTATAGGAATTTGAAGAATTCAGATTCCTATGATGTGCAAACGGTTCTTAAAAATGCAATTTGTGAAATTGTGGATGAAATGTATTCGGTATTTCCAAACGAAAAAGAGAAAAAGCATTTTAATGATATTTTTGATGAGACTTTTATGTATTTTTACGCTTGTGTTGCCAGTGAAAGAACGGATATGGGTGCTGTTTTTGATCGCATGAATCGATATGTTAATGCTGTGAGTGAGTTAAGGAATATATCACTAAGATTTTTAATGGACAGAACAACGGAACTCATGGAAGAAATGCTGTCAATGATTTCAAATGATAATCAAAAATCGATTTTGACTACGATTATGGTTGAACTTAACAGACGATATACGGAAGCTGAGATTAAACGTCTTCATGATAAAAATAATCGAAGGAATAATCAACTTTGGTTTGCTCCATTCTTTACGAGAGATTTAATGAAGGCTAACATTTCGTATACGGAAACGATGGAACATCTTATGAAACGCTTGCGTGGTATAGGAATTAAGTCGGCACATATTTTTATGTTCAAAAGACCTGTTGTGTGCAAGAAGAATCAATTGCCGCCGCCTCCAAGCAGCCTTTATCATGCGGGATTTTATGATGATATTCAAATGCGGGTTTATCTTCTTCAAAATGGCATTACAGTTGATTCGGATAACGGAATCAAGTCTATACTTTCCAATCTTGAAGGACACAATTATTCTGCTTTTGTTCTTTATTCCGGTGACAGGCAGTATGGTTTGGTTCTTTATGAGATTGATAGAACAGATGTGTTTTTTGCTATGACCTGCACCTTGCAAATTGGTTCCCTGTTACATTTTAGGGATGTTCTCGATGCGGAAGAGGATGCAATGTTGAAAGTGCGTGAACAGAATGACATACTGAGTTGTTTGTCTGATACTGATGAACTTACGGCTACTTTGAACAGACGTGGTTTTATGGAGAAGTTGCTGCATCTTATATATAGAAACAGTGGGAAAAATGCATTTGTTATTTTCGCAGATGTGCTGTATCTTAAAGAAATTAATGATGAATACGGACATTTGTCAGGTGATGTTGCGATTAGAACTTGCGCCGAATTTCTTAAAAAGGTCTTGGGACGGGATGCAGTACTTGGCAGAATTGGCGGCGATGAATTCATAACAGTGGTAATTACGGAAAGAAAAGAAACTGTAGAAGAATATATAAATGAAATCAAGAAATGTTCGGATGACTTCAATAAGAAGTCAAATGAAGAATTTTTTGTTGAAATGGCAGTCGGTTCGTATGAGTTTGTTTGTGATAAAAGTATGAGCGTTACGGAAATAGTTGAGAAATCACATGAAATCATGAAGAAAGTGAAGGAAGAGGTGCCACCTTTCCATAAAAAACCTGCGAGGTAAAAGCTAACAACTAACCAAGCAATAAAAACAAAGCAATAAACAAAGCAATAAACATCAAACGATAATAAAAATCACATATTTAAACAAAAGTGACACAAGATATGGTATAATACATCAAGGATATGACTTGGGGGTTTAAATGAACCGGATAATTAGCTTTGATGTATGTAGCATTATAGTAACAAGTACAGTATTGTTTTCTGTTATATTTAGAAAAGTGATAAAGGGGCGTACAAACCTCTTGTTTGTGTTGCTTCTAATTGATACATTGCTGACAGGTGTATTTGATATATACGACAGCCTGTTTGGCAATGTTTTTTCTGCCAATCCATACAATGTTCCGATTCAATTCTTTTCAAATACTATGTATTTTGCTTTTCGACTTCTTATTTTGCCGTTATATATTTTATTCCTTATGTCTTCTATGAGTATATGGTATAAATTGGAACGTAAGTTTGTGAAGCTTGCTTTTGGGGCGCCCTATGTTTGTTTCCTGATTGCATTGGTTGTAAATTGTTTTACCGGATTTATTTTCGGATTTAATAAGGGCAGTTTGTATATTCGTGGTGAGAAATTCTATATAA
>JAZLIP010000119.1:0-8904 GCA_045617445.1 Lachnospiraceae bacterium
TTCAGAGCCATGCAAAACTGCTCAAAATATTTTGCTTGCAAAGAATATTATGAGCAGTTTTATATGGCGAAGTAACAACATGAGCAAAAGAAAAGCCTTGAAAAGGCGATTTTGCGAATGGTGTTCTGAATAGTTACAATAAATTTAGAAAACAGTGAAAGAAGAGGCACTATAAATGAAAACTTTGATTGTTATTCCGGCAAGAGGGGGTTCTAAGAGAATTCCGCGCAAAAATGTGCGTATTATGTGTGGTAAGCCACTTATTTGCTACTCAATAGAAAATGCCAAATCACTTAAGCAGTTCATGGATGTTGATGTTGCAGTGTCTACGGATGATGAAGAGCTTGGCAGTATTGTAAAGAAACGTGGCGTTGAAGTGATTGCAAGGCCTAAGGAATTGGCAACGGATAAAGTCACTCTGGACCCTGTGATTTTTCATGCTGTCAATTATATGGAAGAAAAGAAAAGTATCAAATACGATACTGTAATTACAATGCAGGCAACTTCACCGACACTTAAAGCATCAACGATTAAGAGCGCTATTGAATTTTTTGAACAGTCTGATTTTGATACAATTATAAGTGCGATGAATAAGCCGCATTTATCATGGGGTGTCGTTGATGGTGTCATTACCAAGAATTACGAGAAGCGTCTTAATTCTCAAGAGTTGCCGGCGAATTACCTTGAAACAGGTGGATTCCTTATTACAAGACGTGATTGTGTCAGCGAAGGTGGCAGAATAGGAGAGAAAGTCAATATTTTTGAAATTTCGGAAGATGAAGCTGTTGATATTGATACATATTCTGACTGGGTATTGTGTGAGAATATTTTAAGACGTAAGAAAATTATGTTTCGCACGGTCGGCAAAATGAAGCTTGGTATGGGACACGTGTACCGGTGCCTTACGTTAGCGTTAAAGCTTACCGGTCATGATTTGCTTTTTGCAATTGATAAAGATAGCGATATAGGAATTGATAAGATTAAAGAATCGAATTTCCCACTTATTGTTGTAAATGATGAGAAGGAATTCGAAGAACTTCTAAGTAAAGAGAAACCGGATATTCTTGTAAATGATATTCTTGATACTACCGAAGAATATATGACTATGGTAATTAAGTATGCAGGAAGAGTAGTTAATTTCGAAGATATCGGCAAAGGTGCAAAGTATGCGGATGCTGTAATTAATGCTTTATATGAGAAGGGTGAGAAGCTTCATAATGAATATTACGGTTCGAAGTACTTTTGCATCAGGGATGAATTTCTTGAGGAAAATCCTTCTGAGTTTTCCGAGAATGTAAGTAATGTAATGGTAATTTTCGGTGGTGCGGATCCTTCGGATTTGACCGGACGACTTTACAAAATCTGCAAGAAACTTCATGATAAATATCCTGCAATCAATTTCCATTTCCTTGTAGGATTTGCATATCCTAATAAGGATAAGATCGTTACTGATGAAGCGAATAATATATTTGTCCATAATGATGCCAAACGTGTCAGCTCCTACATGAGCAAAATGGATTTAGCCGTTACTTCACAGGGAAGAACTGTGTTTGAACTTGCAAGTATGGGTGTTCCTTCGATTGTACTTGCACAGAATGAGCGTGAGGCTGAACATGTATTTGCTGGAATTCAGAATGGGTTCATTAATCTTGGAATAGGCAGTGAGCAGGATGATGACACGGTAATTTCGACTATTGAATGGCTCCTTGCAACACCGAAGGTAAGATATGAAATGCGTAAACTGCAGTTGACAAAAGATTTTTCGAAGGGGCACGAACGGGTTTTGCATTTGATTCTGAATGATTTGGATGATGAGGATTAGTATTTTGGATAATGCAGTTGCAGTGAATACATAAGGGGATTAAATGAAAGATTTTCAAATGTTTGATATCGGAAAAGAAAGGGATCAGGAGCTGTTTGAGAATCAGATTCGTGCGGAAATCGAAGCTGAAGAAATGCAGCGTGCATATATTGATGCGCAGAATCAGATGATGGCGGATAGGATTGCCAATCAGCAGATTCAGCAGCAGTATATGGAAGAAAATGCAAGAAATTTCGCAAGTGTTATGCCATCAGACAGAGATATGTCTGCTGTTTCCCTGAATGATAACATTGATAATAATTTTGTGGGTATGGAAGCTGCTAACGGACAGTTTTCCATTCCAAAGGAAATAACTGATACACATATGAATCAGGTCATTACCTCGATGGATGGTCTTAAGCAGAGAAAGGTACTCCTTATTAATACTGTAGTGGGTACAGGAAGTGTTGGTAGGCTTGTTTGGGGACTTTGCAACACATTGGTTGCCAATGGTTATGAATGTATGGTTGCTTACGGACGCGGCGAGGCACCTTCGGATATTATGTCATATCGTATAGACTCTGATTTGGATGTTTATTTTCACGGTTTTATGAGTCGTATGTATGATAGACATGGGTTCTATTCCTTCAATGCGACAAGAAAACTGATTTCTGTAATTGAAGAATACGATCCTGATATTATTCATTTACATAATGTACATGGTTACTACCTTAATATAGAAGTTTTGTTTGAGTATCTTAAGAAATGTGGCAGAAAAATAATCTGGACGCTGCATGATTGCTGGTCATTCACGGGTCATTGCAGTCATTTTGAATATATTGGCTGCAACAAATGGACAACCGGCTGCTACAAATGTGAGCAGTTAAAGGAGTATCCGAAATCTTTTGGTGTTGATAATTCAAAACAGAATTACGAAGATAAGTGGCGACTTTTTACAGGAATTGATAATCTTACAATAGTTACTCCTTCGGAATGGCTTGCAGATAAAGTAAGAAATTCTTTTCTGAAGGAATATCCTGTTGTGGTTGTTCCGACCGGGATTGATTTGTCACAGTTCTATCCGTTTGAGGAAGAGGTTGCTGACAGTAATATGATTTTTAACCTTAAGAATCGCATGGAAATCAGAAACAAGCATATTTTGCTCGGTGTTGCAAATCCATGGCGCGAACGTAAGGGGCTCGAGCAATTTTCGGCACTTTCAAAAACATTGAGTGATAGATATGCAGTTGTATTGCTCGGGCTTAATGATTCCCAATTGCAGAATCTGCCTGAGTCAATTATCGGTTTGCAGAAAACGAATAGTGTTCGTGAATTGGCGGCACTTTATTCAATGGCAGACATTTATGTAAACTTAACTTTGGAGGATACGTTTCCTACAACCAATCTGGAGGCACTTGCCTGCGGTACACCGGTTGTAACTTATAAGGCAGGTGGAAGTCCCGAGAGTATTGATGATACCTGTGGGGTAGTTGTTGAACGAAATAGTGTTCAGGGAGTCGTTGCCGCAATTGAGAAAATAATCACGAGCAACGGAAGCTGTTATACTAAGGAAATGTGCGTCAGACGAGCAATGCTATACAGCAAAGAGTTTAGGTTTTTGGAATATATTCAGCATGTTTACGAAGCACTCTAGTACAGCGTTCCAAAATTAACCGGACCAAAAACGCAGAATGAAGCATGGGATAATTCAGGCAAGTTATTTGGTGTAGTTATTTGCAGGACGATGTACTAGTGGTTAAGGGTTACGGTAATTAATATTGAGAAAAATATGAGGATTGGTTATTGAAAGATTTTTGCACCAAGTTTCAGAACAGCATATTGTTTATGATTAAATCGTTGATGTATTTGTGTACATTTGCGGTGTTTTTTCTGTTGTTTTCGATTGATAATCGTGAAATTATTGAATTGTCGCGAACTGCGGCTGTTACACTTTCAACCTATGTAATAATTTTGTTCCTTTTGACAGGCACTTATGGTCGTTTTGAGGTCGGACGAAAGAAAAACAAGGAAATTGCTTTTTCTCTTATAATTGCCTGCGTATTGACCGATTTGGTCACATACTTCGAACTTACTATTATGAAGACTAATGAGGCAAATAATACGACCTTTAGACTTGAAAATATAGGAATTCTGATAATTACTGTGTTACTACAGTCAATTATATATTTGGTGTTTGTTAAACTCGGGAGTCATTTCTATTTCTGGATTAACAGTGCGGAAAAATGTCTTGTAATAGCTTACGATAAGAAACAGGCAGGAAAAGTTGCCGGTGCTTTGAAAGATTTCTCAAGGCGCTATCAGGTTTATGATGTTGTTTCTTATGATGACTTGGAACTCAAGAATAAAATTGTAGCCTCTGATACGGTAGTTCTTTATGATGTGCCGGCAAGTAATCGTGAAGAAATTGTTAACTGGTGTTATCAGAATCTTAAAAATATCTATTTTAATCCGGGCGTTGCCGAAATTCTCGAACATAATTCAAGAGAAGTGATTCTTGATGATATATCCTTTTATACATGGCAATTTCATCTGATTACTTTCGAGCAAAGAATCGTAAAGCGACTTATGGATATAGTAATTGCGGCAGTTGCACTTGTTATTCTGAGCCCGATTTTTCTTGTAAGTGTTATTTGTATTAAGAAAAATGATGGCGGCAAAGTATTTTTCCGTCAGAAGAGAGCTACTGCGAACGGCAAAGTGTTTGAAATTATTAAATTCCGTACTATGAAAGAAAATGTCGAGAATCGCTCCGCAACAAAAGATGATGACAGAATTACTTCGGTCGGAAGGATTCTTAGAAAATACAGGATTGATGAGTTACCACAGCTTATTAATATTGTTAAAGGCGATATGTCACTTGTCGGTCCGCGACCTGAAATGCTTGAAAATGTTGAAGAATATACTAAGGAATTGCCGGAGTTTCGCTATCGTTTGAGAATGAAAGCCGGTCTTACAGGATATGCACAGATATTTGGTAAATACAACACGAGCTCGAAAGATAAGCTAATGCTGGATCTTATTTATATTGAGAACTATTCTTTGCTTAAGGATGTTCAGCTTCTTTTCCAAACTCTGATGGTGATTTTTAAAGCGGAAGAGTCTACTGAAGCTTTCGGAAAATCAGAACCTTATGAAGTGGAGGAACGTGAATGATTCCGATAAGTATAATTACTGTTACATTTAATAGTGAAAAGACGCTTAACAAAGCGATGGATTCCGTACTTAATCAGAGCTGTAAGCCTCTGGAATATATTATAGTGGATGGAGAATCAACAGATCGGACGCTTGATATAGTGAATGAATATAAACCTCTTTTTACGAAAAAGGGAATTGAACTTAAGGTTATTTCGGAAAAAGATGATGGAATATATGATGCGATGAACAAAGGGATTTCTCTTGCAAGAGGCGAAGTCATAGGAATGATTAATTCGGATGACTGGTATGAAGAAGATGCTCTTAAGGTTGTTACAGATGCTTATGAGAAGGAAGGCTTTGATTTGTTTTACGCGGATTTGCGAATGCATATGACAGATGGAAAAACTTTTGTTAAGAAAGCGCGAAACCGGAAATATGCAACGTCAAGAGACTGGAATCATCCGACGACCTTTATTACCGCTGAAATATATAAGAAATACAAATATCGAAATGATACAATCCACGATGATTATGATTTGATATTAAGACTTAAGAAAGCAGGCGTTAAAACTGTTGTTGTAAACAAAGTTATTGCTGATTTTACGATGAACGGAACTTCACATGAGCGAAATCTTGGGAAGACTTTGGAACGGATTGGAATTAAGTACAGAATCTATCGGAACAACGGATATTCTGTATTGTATTTTTTTGAGTGTTTCTTGGTGGAAATCGGGAAACTTCTCATTGGATAGGAGAATGTTATGCAAATTAAATCATTGGTCTTTTTCTCGAATTACTACAATCATCATCAGAAGGCATTGTGCGATGAATGGTATAAATTGCTTGGTGAGGGATTTACCTTTGTTGAAACCGAACCGATTGAAGGTTTTCGAGCTACAATGGGATGGGGTAAGGAAGAGGTTCCGTCTTATGTATTGCGAACATATGTGAATGCCGAGAGTAAAAATAGGGCAATGAGACTTGCTGTTGAGAGCGATTTGGTAGTTATGGGAACCGCCCCCGAGGAATTCATTGAGAAACGCCTGGAACTTAATAAATTGATTTTTAGATATTCGGAAAGACCGCTTAAGGAAGGTTTCATTAAATTCTTTATTCCGAGACTTACCAAGAAGTATATTCATCTGCATGTAAGAAATCGTAAGAAAAAAATATATGTTTTGGCCGCAAGTGCATATACTACCTGGGATTACAATCGAATGTTTCGAAGTTATCCCTCAAAGTGTTACAAGTTTGGATATTTCCCGAAACATATTGAGTACGATATTGATATGCTGCTGCAAAACAAGAAAACGGAAGCAGATAAATTATATGGAGACGCATCGATGCCCACTATTTTGTGGACCGGTCGAATGCTTAGGCTTAAACACCCGGAGTTACTGATTAAAGCGGCCAAAAAACTTAAGGATAAAGGCCTTGATTTTAGAATAGTAATGATAGGTGAAGGTAAACAAAGAAAGCATGTAGAAGTTTTGACCCGTTTATATGGATTGCAGAATCGCGTTACGTTTATGAATTTTCTTTCACCAAGCGAGGCACGTGAGAAAATGTCACGAGCCAAGATTTTTGTTATGACCAGTGATTTCCTTGAAGGTTGGGGCTCAGTTATATATGAAGCATTAAATGCAGGTTGCGCAACGGTAGTATCTCATGCACCGGGTGCGACGCCCTGGCTTGTTAAGAATCACGTCACGGGATTGATTTTTAAGAACAAATCGGTTGCATCCCTTACGGATAAGTTAGAGATGCTTATATGCAATCCGGATTTGATTGATAAATACGGAAAAGCCGCTTATAACCAAATGCATGAGCAGTGGAATCCACAGATTGCGGCACGAAATGTACTTAAACTGGCTGATGAATTAGGTGATGGTAAGACACCGTCTATCAAAGATGGTCCATGTTCTAAGGCAAAAACGCTAAAAAATAACTGGTTTAGAGAATAGGTGGGATATAAGGATGAATAATATTATTGAATTGAAATCGGTTAAAAAAGTTTTCAACGGTAATGCCGAAGTAATAAGTGATTTTTCGCTGGAAATAAAGGAAGGTGAATTTGTGACTTTCCTTGGTCCTTCGGGTTGTGGTAAGACAACAATTCTTCGTATGATAGGTGGTTTCGATAATCCTACTTCCGGTGAGATTAATCTTGACGGAAAGGATATTTCTGCATTGCCGCCAAATCAGAGGCCGATTAATACCGTGTTTCAGAAATATGCACTTTTTCCGCATTTGAATGTATATGACAATGTTGCGTTCGGGTTGAAACTTAAGAAAATGAATAAACATGAAATGAAGGAAAAGGTTCGTAAAGCTCTTGAGGTTGTTGATTTGTCAGGATTTGAGAAACGTAGTGTTACGACTCTTTCAGGTGGTCAGCAGCAGCGAATTGCAATTGCAAGAGCGATTGTTAATGAGCCAAGAGTGTTGCTTCTTGATGAGCCTTTGTCTGCACTTGATGCCAAGATGCGTAAGGAAATGCAACTTGAGCTTAAGAATATGCATAAAGCATTGGGAATTACCTTTATTTTTGTAACGCATGATCAGGAAGAAGCGCTTACTATGTCGGATAAAGTAGTTGTTATGGCACACGGTAAAATACAGCAAGTAGGTACACCTGAGGAAATATACAATGAGCCTGCGAATGTTTTTGTCGCTGACTTTATCGGCGAAAGTAATATTTTCAATGGCGTAATGGAGGCTGACAAGAAAGCTAATTTTGCCGGCGCAATATTCCAAACGGTGGATGACTATCCAAAGGGAATTAAGATTGATGCGGTTATCAGACCTGAAGATGTTGAAATTGTTGATGAAAAGGACGGAATGCTTACCGGTGTGGTCACGAGTGCAGATTTCAAAGGAACGTTTTATGTGACTTTTGTCCAATGTGGTCAATATGAAATGGAAGTGCATTGTCTTGAGTATCATAAGCCGGGGACTACTTTGGGACTCAAGATTGCTCCTGATATGATACATATTATTAAATACGATGATAGTATTAATCATTATGGATGCAAAGAATTTAGCTTTGACAGGAAAAATGTCCATGTCAAGTTTGCCGATATTTCAATGTCACAGCCTCTTGAAAAGGCAATGCCCGGTTATAAATACGTGCATGGAAAACTTGTGAGTGCGGATGGTGTAGAGTTTAATCCTTCGGAACATCAAATAGAATGCTTCTATGATTCTGCGGATGCGGAAATGTCGGATGATCTTAATAAAGGTACAATTAAAGGTCAGATTGTTTCTTTCTATTACATAGGCGATCATTACAGTTATACGATTCAAACAGAAAATGATTTTACTTATGTTGTTGATGATGACGATCTTTGGAATCAAGATGATATTGTATCAGTTACGATACCAAAAGATAAAGTTTCTATTATTATTAAGTAGTGGAGGTAAAACGTGAAAAGGTCATTTTTTTCAAGGAGGCTTTTAGCGCTTCCGTACATTATTTTTCTGTTTCTGTTTGTCGTTTTACCGCTTTTGGTAGTTTTTTATTATGGTTTTACCGATAAAAACGGTAATTTTTCAACTGAAATGTTTTTTGATTTTTTCAGTAACGGTCGAATGATAGGAACCCTTGTATACAGTATTATCATTGCTATTGTGACTACTGTGGTTTGTATTTTGATTGCGTATCCGATTGCTTACATTCTTGCAAAGGGTGAGTTTTCAAGAAAACATGGTTTTCTGTTTGTATTTGTTTTGCCGATGTGGATAAATTTCACATTGAGAATTACAGCACTTAAGGAAATACTTACTTTTCTTGAAGGTAATCTTGCGCTGTATCCTTTTGAGAATACGATTATTTGTATGACTTATGATTTCCTGCCGTTTATGATTATGCCTTTGTACAATTCGATTCTGCGTCTTGATAAGAGCTTATTGGAAGCAAGTCGGGATCTTGGGGCAAACGAGAAGCA
>JAZLIP010000120.1:0-23491 GCA_045617445.1 Lachnospiraceae bacterium
AAAAAACTTACCGGAATCAATACATTAGATGCGCTTTTCTTGTCGCAGTCTGAAGTCGAAAAGCTATTCTCATGCACTATGCTAATTGATTCTTGAGTACTATGTTTTGTGAGAAACGACGGAAGTCAGGTACAACGTCATTTCTATATTATTGATAAAATCAAAGTTAAAGGGAATATACAGTTATGAACGAAAAAGGCATTAAAAAAATTGTAATTGCATTATTAGTTTTCATTTCATGTACGCTGATGTTTGCAAATTCGATTCAGGCAAAATATGAATTTAACGGGCCAAATGAAAACGGTAAACTTTCAGTTAAGAAAACACGAATCATTAATGAACATAACGAGCCGGTCAAACTCCGTGGTATCAGTATGCACGGTCTTAACTATTTTGATCAGTACATTAATCAGGATTTATTTAATGAATTCAGTAACGAATGGGAAGCAAATCTTGTTCGCCTTCCAATGTACGTTTCCGGATATAACGGTTACTGTGAAGAAGATTCTTCGCAAGATGAATTAAAGTCCCTTATTAAAAATGGTATTGACTATGCAACAAATGCCAATATGTATGTAATCGTAGACTGGCATGCCTTATACGAAGAAAATGAAAACGACTTTCTTGATGATGCAATAGCATTTTTTGATGAGATTTCTTCCGAATACAATGATCATAACAATATCATTTATGAAATATATAACGAACCGTATCCAACAAGAACCTGGAAGGATATCAAAAGTTATGCACTGAAAGTAATACCCGTAATCAGGAAGAATGACCCTGACGCAATTATTGTTGTTGGAACACAGGATTATTCGGACAGACCGGACTGTGTCATCGGTAATGAAATTGAAGGTTTCGATAATATCATGTATTCCTTCCATTACTATGCCTCTTCCCATAACGATATCGACAAAACTCATGTACTAACCGCTCTTGCGGCAGGAATTCCGATATTTATTACCGAATGTGGTATTACGGAACGTGACGGAAGCTCATCGATTGATTATGCAGCAGCAAAAGAATGGCTACAATTTACCAATACCAATCATTTAAATTACACGATATGGAATTTTTCCAATAAAGACGAATTATCTGCAATGGTACGTAATAAATGCACCAAAACCTACGGATTCTCGTATAACGATCTTTCCGAATCCGGAAAATGGGTTAAGACGTATTTTACCAAGGGAGAATTTCTTCATACAAATGACGAGAATCGAATTCTCGTTTTTCTGGAAAATTGCAAGAACAATTTCTTATTTTTCATTTTGAACAATGAAGCAATCTTCACACGATACAAAATTATTTTAAAAATAGTACTGATTGTAATTATAGCGTTAACACTCATTGACATTATATACAACAAATTTATAAACAAAAACAAAACCTACAATGACCTTGTAAAAATTGGTGGACGAAAATGCCCGGAATATAACAAATACGATATTTTAAGCACACTTCAAATGAATGTCGGCAAACTTTTTGTCGCCCTCGATATAATACTTACGACCGTTTATCTTGTATGGCGTGCGTTTTATTCATTACCGATAGGCTATGGTGTACTCGCAATAATATGTAACATCCTTCTTCTCATTGTTGAAATCCTCGGTTTCTTTGAGCGAATGACCTTAAATCTTGGTCTTACAAAGTACAGAGAGTATGAAACTCCTGAAGTTGATGACAAAGATATGCCGGATGTTGATATTTTCATTGCCACATATAATGAACCGGTAGAACTTCTTCGAAAGACCGTTAACGGATGTTTACATATGAATTATCCGGACAAATCAAAGGTACATATTTATATTTGTGATGACAACCGACGTGCAAAGATGCGTGAAATGGCAGAGGAAATGGGCGTCGGATATTTTGACAGACCTGATAATAAGGGTGCCAAGGCCGGCAACTTAAATAATGCCCTAAGCAAAACAACCTCTCCGTATATCGTGACTTTTGATGCGGACATGATACCAAGGCGTAATTTCCTGATGAAAACTATACCGTTTTTTGTAGATGCCAAACTTCGTAACGATACATTACCCAAGGATAAACAGATTAAGCTTGGTTTAATGCAAACCCCGCAAAGTTTCTATACTCCTGATTTATTCCAGCACTCATTATATATGGAGAAACACCTTAACAACGAACAGGACTTTTTCTATCGTACAATTCAGGTGGCAAGAACCTCTACAAACAGCGTTATATATGGCGGTTCAAACACTATTCTTGCCCGTGAAGCCTTAGAAGCGGTCGGAGGATTTTACACAGAATGTATAACCGAAGATTTTGCTACAGGACTTTTGATTGAAAAGAACGGATTTGTATCGCTTGCAACAAATGAACCATTAGCAAGCGGCGAAGCACCCTTTAATGCCGAAAATCATATCAAGCAACGTATTCGTTGGGGACGTGGTGTTATCTCAACAGCATTGCAAATCAAGCTTCTTAAAATGAAAGGGATATCAGTAGCTCAAAAATGTAATTATCTGGCATCTGTTTTATACTGGTTTCTCTCTTTTAAGAACTTTATTTACATTCTCTCACCACTTGTATTCTCAATATTAAGAATCTATGTATTTAAGTGTTCCCTGCTTGAACTGATTCTTTTTTGGTTACCATCATTCATCGCATTCAGAATAGGACTGCGAACTATGAGTAGAGGGCGTGTATCACACCGATGGAGTAAAATCTACGATATGGTTATGACACCGTTTCTATTCTTTCCAATACTCGATGAAATAACCGGTCATACCATGAAAGAATTCAAGGTTACAGATAAGAGCAAGCATAAGAATACACAAAACAAAAAAATAGTCAGACCTTTCAATATTTTGATTCTGATTTCAATTGTCGGTCTTGGTATATCGCTTGTTTTACTTATTTATCAGAAAAATGTATCACTTATTATTTTACTATATTGGATTATCAGTAACTTAACTGACTTAATTATTGCACGTTTTGTAGCACTTGGGCGTGATTACGAGGAAGAAAATATTGTTGTAACCGGTGCAACCGAATTTATTTCAGCAACCAAAATCAACAACATTAGCAATGTCAACGCAAATACTACTGACGAGTCAATTGTTTACGAAGGAATTGCAACAAAACTAACCAATCATAATTTAATGATATTCTTTGATAATACAGAAGGAATCAGTATTGGTGACACGTTAAACCTTTGTATTAACAACGAACAAACATCCGTTAATATACGAACAATCGTTACCGGAATAACAATAAAAAAACATTCCTGTGTATTTACGGTAGAAATACTTGAATTCCTTGATTCCGAATACGAATACTGGCAAATACTGTATGACCGAATACCATCTTTACCACAGAAAATACGCCGTGACGGAAATGTATTCAGTAATATATTCAGCAACACAATCAGACGTTTATATAACTTACTTAACTAAGCACAACTTTAGAATTTGTTTCCTCACATTACTCTAAAATAAATTAAATCCGGGGCTATCACCCCGGATTTAATTTATCGTAATTCTTATCAAATAATATCACAATTAATATTTCATGGCCTCTTCTTCACCATTTACTACACGTAAACCACCCTGAACAAGCGCAAGAAGCTCATCCTCACCGGGATATACTGTAAATGGAGCTATCCATTCACAACGTTCCTTTATTTTGCCTACAACAACCTTATCATAAGCAATACCACCTGTAACAATTATCTGATCAATCTTACCATTAAGAACCGTTGCCATAGCACCGATATTTTTAGACATCTGAAGAACAAATGCCTCTCTGACTTCTTCAGCATACTTATCGCCTTCGTCGACCTTCTTAGCAACATTACGCATATCATTTGTTCCGCAGTAAGCATTAAATCCGCCGTTTCCGACTAACTTCTTGTAAACTTCTGCCTCTGTATATTTACCTGAAAAACACATCTTAACAAGATCACCAACAGGAACCGCACCTGCTCTTTCAGGTGAAAATGCACCATCACCATCCAGTGCGTTAAAGATATCAACAATTTTTCCGTTTTTATGTGGTCCTACAGAAACACCCCCACCCATATGAACAACAATCAGGTTAAGGTCTTCGTAAGCTTTGCCTACTTCTTTAGCATATCTCTTAGCAACAGCCTTCTGATTAAGGGCATGGAAAATTGACTTTCTCGGGAGTTCCGGAACACCTGAGTATCTTGCAATAGGCATCATCTCATCAACTACAACAGGATCTACAATAAAAGAAGGTACACCTATTGAATCAGCAATCTCTCTCGCAAGAATACCACCAAGATTAGATGCATGCTGTCCTGAAACACCAACCTTTAAATCTTCAAGCAATTCATCGGTTACAGCGTATGTACCACCGGGAATCGGTTTAAGCATACCACCGCGACCAACGATGAAATCCAACGAATTAATGTCAAAATTTTTCTCTTTAAGGAAATTCATAATGATATCCTTACGAAAATCCTTCTGTGCAAAAATACAGTCATACTTTGAAATTTCCTCAGTTGAATGACGAAGTGTTTCATCAAACAATAATGTTTCATCTTCAAAAACACCTATCTTTGTTGAGGTTGAACCGGGATTAATAATAAGACTTTTTTTACTCATAACCATTCTCCTTTTCTATTAATTTCCATTTTTTTCCATATTTTTATATTTTGCATATCTCTTCTTAGCATCAGCCTTACCCTGTTTGAAAAGCGCTTCGGCATTCTCAGGGAAGGTCTTTCTAAGAGATGCATATCGTGTTTCACCGTCAAGGAATTCCTCGTAATCCATTGTAGGTTCCTTGCAATCTACAACAAGCGGATTCTCAAGTCGTGGATCATAATGATAAAGTGTCCAATAACCCGAATCAACGGCTCTCTTCATTTCCTGCTGAACATTGCACATTCCGCTCTTAATTCCATGTGCCTGACAAGGTGTATATGCAATGATAACCGATGGTCCGTCATATTCCTCAGCTTCCTTTAACACCTTTACAAGCTGGGTCGGATTAGCACCCATAGCAACCTGTGCCACATATACATTTCCGTATGTCATAAAGATCGCGCCAATATCTTTTTTCTTTGTTTTCTTACCTGAAGATGTAAACTGTGCAACAGCTCCTATAGGTGTTGCCTTAGAACTCTGTCCACCGGTATTTGAATAAACCTCTGTATCAACAATAAATGTATTGATATTTGCACCGGAAGCTATTACATGATCAAGACCGCCAAAGCCGATGTCATAAGCCCATCCATCTCCACCATACATCCAGAAAGTTTTCTTGGCAAGTTGATCCTTATTATCAAGAATTTTTTTGATGAGTTTCTGTTCATCTTCCAAATCAGGAGTATAATCCTCAAGGAAAGAAATCAATTCATCTGAAGCCAAACGAGAACCATCAAAATTATGGAATTCTGAAAGATAGTAATTGCATATTTCCATCAATGCATCATCCTGTGTAACAGAAAGCAATTTTTCCACTCTCTTCTTCTCTGCCGCACGCTGTTGCTTTGCTGATAAGAATATACCAAGCATCAATTCCGCATTATTCTCAAAAAGTGAATTTGTCCAAGCAGGACCAAAACCGCGCTTATTTACTGTGTAAGGAATTCCCGGGAAAGGAGCACCCCATGCCTGAGAACATCCCGTTCCGTTTGCCCAGTAAACTCTATCACCAAACAACTGTGTAAGAAGCTTAGCGTAAGGAGTTTCACCGCAACCCGCGCAAGCTGCCGAGAATTCTACCAACGGCTGCTCAAACTGGCTTCCCCTAAAGGTATACTTATCATAAGCGCCTTCTTTCTTACTCAAGGACAAACCGTAATTCCATAATGTCTTCTGCTCTTCCTTCAACTCAGCAGGAACCATCTTAAGTGCTTTATCCTTCATAGGACAGTTTGCTACGCAACTTCCGCACCCGGTACAATCATAAGTCGAAATACTGATTGCATAATTGTATTCCTGATTGATTTTGGACTTAACCGTTTCAAAGCCCTCAGGCGCATTATTGTTCTCATTTTCATCAAGCAAATACGGGCGGATTGCAGCATGCGGACAAACAAATGAACACTTGTTACACTGAGCACATGCTGTCGCATCCCAAACAGGAATATTTGCGGCAATTCCCCGCTTCTCATACGAAGTAAGCGACACCTCGGTAGCACCATCAAGTCTATCCATAAAAGCACTTACCGGAAGATCATTTCCTTTACAATGATTTACAGGATCAAGAATATTTCTTACTACTGCCGGCTCCGAACCATCTCTAAGTGATGGCATTTCTCCTTCTGCATTAGCCCAATCGGCAGGAACCGTAACTTCAACAACATTTTGCGCACCAAATTCAATAGCATCTACATTTTTCTTAACAACACTGCTTCCCTTTGTAAAATATGCTTTCTCGGCAGCCTTTTTCATTTTATCAAGTGCCACATCTACAGGCATCAGCTCGGAAATCTTAAAGAAAGCGGCCTGAAGTACAGTGTTCGTATGACTTCCAAGACCAAGTTCCTGAGCAATTGCCGTAGCATTAATAGTAAACAATCTTATCTTACGCTCCGCAATCTGGCGTCGTACCTTTGCAGGAATCTCAGTATTCAATTCTTCTTCATTCCATGTACAGTTAAGAAGAAGCTTTCCGCCTCTCTTTATTTCAGGAACAATATCATACTGCTTCATAAAGCTCTGATTATGACAAGCTATAATATCACCCTTCTTAACATAATATGAACCTCTGATTGGTTCCTTCGAAAACTTAAGGTGGGATTTGGTAATACCGAAGGATTTCTTGGCATCATACTCAAAATATGCTTGTGAATACATATTTGCAAAGTCACCCAGTATCTTTGCAGTATTATGATTTGCACCTACTGTTCCATCACCGCCGAGTCCCCAGAATTTACATGCAATCATGTCCTTGTTTCCGACATTAAATTCAAGCTCTTTTGTCTCAAGCGACAAGTGGGTAACATCATCATTAATACCGATTGTAAAGTTTCTGACAGGCTTATCTGCAACTAAATTGTCAAATACGGCAACAATCTGTGACGGATCGGTATCCTTTGAACTCAAACCATATCTACCACCAATAATCATTGCATTTCTTTCACTTGAATTAAAAGCAATACATACATCTCCAAATAAAGGTTCGCCTGCACTACCCATTTCTTTACAACGATCAAGCACTGCAATACGTTTAACCGTTTCGGGAATTTCAGCAAGAAACATATCGCCAAAGAACGGTCTGTACATATGTACCTGTACAAAACCAACCTTACGTCCCTGCTCATTAAGAGCATCTACAACCTCTTTGATTACACCGGAAACGCTTCCCATTGCAACAATCACTTCTGTAGCATCTTTGGCTCCATAGTACTGATATGGCTTATATTCACGACCACAAATCTTACTTACTTCGCTCATATACTCAGCAATCGCATTGCCAAGTTCGTTGTAACTTAAATTGTTTCCTTCACGAATTTGGAAATACACGTCATCATTTTGAACTGTATTACGAAGAATAGGATGCTCCGGATTAAGAGCATGTTCCTTATATTTTTCAAGTGCTTCATTATCTACTAACTTGGAATATTCCGAAACATCTACCATTTCAATTCGAGAAATCTCATGTGAAGTTCTGAAACCATCGAAGAAATGCATCATCGGCAAACGACATTTAATTGCAGCAAGATGCGCTACCGCAGCAAGATCTGCCGCCTCTTGCACGGAGCCCGAACAAATCATACCCACACCAGTCTGTCGGCATGCCATTACATCAGAATGATCTCCGAAAATACTCATGGCATGCGTACCTACAGTACGTGCAGCAACATGAAATACAGCAGGAAGATGCTCACCTGCAATACGATATATCGTCGGAATCATCAACATAAGACCCTGACTCGACGTAAATGTAGTGGATAAAGCTCCGGCTTGAAGTGCGCCATGAATTGCGCCGCAGGCTCCTGCCTCCGACTGCATTTCAACTAATGTAACAGGTTGTCCGAACATATTCTCACGTCCATTGGCTGCCCACTGGTCAGTCTTCGTTGCCATAGGTGATGATGGTGTAATCGGATATATAGCCGCAACTTCGGTAAATTCATACGCAACATGCGCAGTTGCACCATTTCCATCAACAGTCATGATTGTTTTACTCATTTCAATCCTTCTTTCTCAATCTTAAATAATTATATAACCATATTTGATTAGTACCAATATATTATTTACTTAAGAGACAGTCGTTCAATTGCCTGTTCTCTCATCTTATACTTAAGCACCTTACCCGCAGCATTCATAGGGAAAGAATCTACAAACTCAATGTATTTTGGAACCTTATGCCGTGCAAGAGAAGCAGCAATATAATCATGCATCTCTTCAACACTCATATTTTCGCCTTCCTTAAGAATAATCGCAGCTAATGCTTCTTCCCCGTATTTCTTATCAGGTACTCCGATAACCTGCACATCCTTAACCTTCGGATTGGTATAAATAAATTCCTCAATCTCCTTCGGATATAAATTCTCACCGCCGCGAATAATCATATCTTTAAGTCTGCCTGTGATTCTGTATGTTCCGTCGGGATTCTTGCACGCAAGATCACCTGAATGCAACCATCCTGCTGAATCAATCGTTTCAGCAGTAGCTATCGGCATTTTGTAGTAACCCTTCATGGTATTGTAACCGCGTGCACAGAACTCACCGTTCTCACCATCAGCTACTTTTTCACCCGTTTCAGGATTAATAATCTTACATTCAACGTGTGGGAATGCGTATCCGACAGTTTCCGTCCTAAGTTCAATAGAATCGGTCCATGAAGACATTGTATTACCGGGTGCGGTTTCTGTTTGTCCATAAACGGAAACAATTCCCCTCATATTCATTTCATTAGGATCGGCAGCCCTTTTCATAAGTTCCGGAGGGCATCCGGCGCCTGCCATAATTCCTGTACGCATATATGAGAAATCGGTTTTTCTGTAATCCGCATGATTAAACATCGCAATAAACATTGTAGGAACACCGTTAAAACATGTGATTTTTTCCTGATTAATACATGCCAGTGAAGATTTCGCGCTAAAATACGGCATTGGACAAATAGTCGTTCCATGAGTAATTGAAGCGGTCATTGACAATACCATTCCAAAGCAATGGAACATCGGAACCTGAATCATCATCCTATCTGCAGTTGACAGACCCATTCTGTCACCAATACATTTACCGTTATTTACAACATTATAATGTGTGAGCATTACGCCCTTTGGAAATCCTGTTGTACCTGATGTATATTGCATATTACATACGTCATTCGGACGAACTTCATCAATCATTTTCTTAAGTTCGCTCTTTGATACAGAATCATATCTGTCCATTGTCTCATCAAATGTAAGGCAACCTTTTTGCTTAAATCCTACAGTAATTACATTACGTAAAAACGGAAGTCGCTTACAATGAAGCGGTTCACCGGCCTTCGCATCACGAATTTCCGGACAAATTTCATTAATTATTTCTTTGTAATTTGAATCCGGAACTGCCTTAATCATAATCAAGGTATGAGTATCCGACTGCCTTAAGAGATACTCCGCCTCATGAATCTTATATGAGGTATTCATCGAAACAAGAACAGCGCCGATTCTGGTAGCTGCCCAAAAAGAAATATACCAGGCAGGCACGTTGGTTGCCCATACGGCAACTTTGGTTCCGGGCTTTACTCCGAGAGAAATCAATGCTCTTGCAAATCTGTCCACATCATTTCTAAATTCTTTATAAGTCCTTGTATAATCAAGCGTCGTATATTTAAAGCAATACTGATCGGGAAATTCTTCAGCCAGCCTGTCAAGAACCTGTCCGAAAGTCATATCAATAAGTTCATCCTTCTTCCAGATATACTGACCGGTTCCATCATGATTCGGATACAGATTTTTCTTTGCGCCTCTTGTATCTTTAAAACGACTCATATAAGTCACAAAATGTGGAAAAACAACTTCGTAATCCAGAAGCTCTTCCATCCATTCAGGCTTCCATTCAAGCGAAATAAAGCCATCATAATCAATAGAATAAAGTGCATTGACTACTGTATCAACCGGAAAGGTTCCCTCACCGATTAAATTGTAATTGTTTTCATCATCAGAATCCCTAAGATGAACATGTTTTATATAAGCGCCAAGATTTTTAATTGTATCATCTGCCGATTCCTTGTTGTCTCTGTACGGATGATGAACATCCCATAAAGCAGCAAGATAATCGCTTGCATAACTATCAAGAAGATTTCTAAGTCGCGCAGTATCCGAATAAATCCCACTAGTCTTAATAAGAATACCTACTTTTTTCTTCTCAGCAGTTTCAAGCAAACGGCTTATTCTTTCTCTAACATAATCTTCCCTGTCGGAAAGTGCTACCACACATACGTATCTGACTTTAACACTGCTTGCAATTTCAATGAGCTTATTTACTTTATCTTCGCAGGAATCATCAAGTGTCAAATCATAAGAACTGTCAAAACAGGGAATAAACAAATTCTTCTCATTAAGTTCTCTTACTGTTTCATTAGATTTGTATACATGAAAGGCCTCGCCCTTTTCAAATAATTCGGTATCTTCCAAAAGGTTATATACTTCTATACCTCGAAAGTTCATTTCAGACGCAATATTTACAAGATGCGGCCAGGAAAGATTCTTCCAACCTCTTGTGGAAAAAGACAGTTTCATTACGCTTCCTCCTCATATACAATTTTGTTAAGTGCATTGATATATGCCTTAATGCTTGCCCCGATTATGTCCGTAGACAAACCTCGTCCCGGATACAGCTTACCATTGTTTCTAAGCTTTACCACAGCTTCTCCGGTAGCTTCTTTTCCTTCGGTAACAGCACGTATTCCAAATCCATCAAGTTCAAAATGCCGTCCCGTAATTTGCTCAATTGCATGTAATGCAGCATCAATAGGTCCGTCACCCAAAGAAATTCCTTCTTTTATTTCACCATTAACATCAAGTTTAACGTGTACCATAGACGATGAATCAAGGCTTGTATTTGCAATGTATTGCTCAATTTTGTATACAGGAGGTACCTGCATTGCATTAGCTGCAATAATTGCATCAAATTCACGAAGCGAAACTACTTCCTTCTTTGCTGCAATGGTTTTAAAATCCTTGTAAACCTTTTCGGCATCATCATCAGACAAATCATATCCCAACTTTAATGCTACCTTCAAAATAGCCTCTTTATCTTCATTTGAATTTATATTTCCATCCAAATCTATTTCAGTTTCTGTTGCATCAAGTGCTGATTTATCAGCCTCATTTGCAGCACACAATCTTTCGATTACGGCTACAACATGATTCATTTTGCTCGTATTAACATTTGTAGTAACGCTAAACTCTTTTCCCTTTTCCTTAATAATTCGTGCAACATTCGGAAGTGCTGCAACATTAACGGGGAATGATGCACACTTAATTTCACTTATTCCGAGCGCAAAACCCGCAACCGCACATGCATCAGCCATTTTAAGTTCATCAGCACAATTAACTCCATACGATATGTTTTTAATTTCCGGAATTTCTGCTTTGATTTTCTTAATAAATTTTCCAAATTCATAAGGAAGCATTGTTCCCGAATCATCACTGAGTGTGACATACTTTACGCCCAGTTCAATAACCGATTTAAGTATATCTGCCATAAATTCCATATCACCACGTGTGGCATCAAGTGCAACAAATTCAACCTCATCCGTAAATTTCAAACATGACTTAATTGTTGCAAGCACAGCCTCTTTAACTTTGGCCGGTTTCTTGCCGCATATATATTCCATCTGTACCGAACTCATCGGAGCTTCAACCTGAAGCCTGAATTTCTTCGTTTCCTTAAGGGCATTTACCACTTCATCGGCTTCACATCCAAGTGAAACAGGTACGGCAATGCAACTGTTTTCAACAGCAGTTACTATAGATTTAATAAGGAGCGTATCAACCTTGGAGCTACGAATTTCATCCAACTCAATTACATCTACTCCCAATTTATCCAGTAGCTTTGCGACCTCAATTTTCTCTCTAAAAGTTAGAGAGTAATCACGGGTTTTGGATAATTGTTTTACTGTTCTGTCGCAAATACTGATTGTTTTCATGATTGCCTCCTAAAATATTCCCCAAAATAATAATGACATATAGACAAAAACTCCAAAATATTCTATACCCACAAGTTTTCTTTGTCAATTACGCCACCAAAAAAACTCGCTCAGATCGGTTCTTTCGTTCCAACTTGCATTTTACATTTGACAAACACTGCCCGTTCGAAAGATACTGTAGGTAGTTTATGTGTCTTACTAAACACGAAAGCATATTGACTAAAATATTCTATATAAGATAGGTAACAGATATGAACAATTATCGTATTGGCGTTTGTTTAATGACAGGTGGAAAATCTTCACGAATGGGCAAAAATAAAGCAACATTGATATATCGCGGTGTTAAAATGTATGAATACCTTGCCGAAGAATTCAGCAAATTGGCAATACCCAAATTCATATCCGTCAGTAAAATGCACCAATATGAATGCAAAGATTTCATCTCAATTCCGGATAAATATGATGAAATCGGTCCTATTGGCGGAATTTCATCAGTATTGGAATATATTTCACTTCTTGACAGTAATCATCCGGCCAAATGTGATGCAGTACTTTTCTCTGCTGTAGACATGCCGTATTTTAATTCAATCGAATCCAAAGCAATCATTGAAAGATATACCGGGGAGGATGTATTAATGGTTTATTCAAATTCACAGTTTCAACCATTAAACAGTATTTACTCAACCTCTGCCTTGATTCTTATTCATGATTTGATTCAAAACAGACAATACAAATTAAGCAATATAGCTTCATCATCTCTGCATACCGCAAAATATGAGACGCGAAATCCCGAATGTTATGTAAACATAAACACCCGCAAGGAAGCTTCAAATATTCCTGATTTTTCAATCTGATATTAAGACTAATCCCAAAAATAAATTTATTAGAGCATTATTAGCAATCTGGCAAAAGCACCATTAAGTCTTTGTTTGGAATAAGTGGACACTATACAAATGCAAATGATATTGTTGCATCTACCGGAATGGATAATCTTGAAGCAGCAAAATTAGCTGATAATATACGATATGAGTCTATACATAAAAAGAAGATTTCTCTTTCGAAACTGTTTTGTCATCGGACTGTAAAATGAATATTTCAAGAAAAGTGAACTTAGTTACTATTCAGTGGCAGACCAAAACATTTGCTGTTTCCACCTACCACTAAATAGTAACCGTAATCTTACTTATTCTTCTTTGCCTGCTCATCAGCAACAATAGCTGCAAGAGCAATAGAATTTACTTTCGTTTCGAAAGAATCCGAACGTGATGTAAGAACAACAGGTGCCTTTGTTCCGGTAAGAATACAACCCTTCTTACTGTCAACCATATGAACCATCGTCTTATATACAAGATTTCCTGCCTGAATATCAGGAAATACCAAAATATCTGCATCACCGGCAACCTTACGATCAAGAGCACCCTTTTCCTCAGCAGCTTCTTTATAAAGAGCAATGTCCATAGAAAGAGGACCCTCAACGATACAATTCTTAATCTCGCCTACATCCTGCATCTTAGACAATGCATCTGCATCAACGGTAGCAGGCATCTTAGGATTAAGATTCTCAACTGCTGCCATAACAGCAACCTTGGGATTCATAACACCGCAGGCATTTGCAACACCAACTGTATAATCAATCATGCACTTCTTATCTTCAAGTGTAGGATAAGGAATAAATGCAACATCTGTTAAGAACAGCAATCTGTCGAAACCATTAACTTCAAATACAGCAACATGTGAGAGTGTTCCACCGGTACGAAGACCAACTTCCTTATTAAGCACACTCTTAAGGAATGTACCTGTTTGAAGAATACCCTTCATATACATATCAGCTTCACCATCATGTACCAACTTAACTGCTGCCAATGATGCTTCAACATCATCCTTAACATCAACTACTTCATAATCATTAAGATTCATTCCGATTTCATCAGCAATTGCCTTAATCTTGTCAGCATCACCAACAAGAATTGCATCTGCAATATCACGTTCCTTAGCAGCCTTAACCGCTTCAAGAACAGGCTTGTCCTGTGCAACAGCAACAGCAACTTTTTTCTTACTACACTCTTTAACACGTGCGTACAAATCATCAAATGTCTTAATCATTTCAAATCTCCTTACCTATGTACATAAATCTTCATTCGCGCAACGACTTTATACTATCACTAACTGCCCAAATTCGCAAGTAGCATAAAATAGTACCAACTCACGTTTTACTTTTTTCGCGTACAGTCACGAAGAAAAGAACCACACCTATCAAAGAAACAATTGTTCCGAGCGCAATCATACTTCCCACTCCATACAAATCAAGGATTCTTCCGCAAATAGCACTACTAAAAATTCCTCCGATTACTATCGCGCAATTAATAAATGCCTGTCCCTTAACCTGATCCTTTTCTTTCATTATTTTGTTTACATAATATGCAGATGCCGGAATAAAAACAGCATAAGCAAGCATCTGAAAACACTGGCTAACATAAAACATTGCCATATTTTTAGCGAAAAATGCAATGATGCACTTTACGCAAAACATAATCCCCGAGAATTTAAGCAAAGTTTCAATCTTAATTCTCTTGGAAACAGCATAAAACGAAGACATTGTCGGCAATTCAAGCGCTGCAGCAAGAAAAGTTGCAACCCCAAGACTGCTTTCGCTTCCGCCCACGTTCCTGATTATCTGGATGGCATAATCATTTAACATGTTGTGTCCAAAAAACAGGCAGGCACCGCCCAATAGAAAAATCATAAAGCTAGGATACGCTCTCACAAAATCAATAATATTATTATTTGGACTATCAGCACTTTCTTCGTCTGCCTTATCCTTACTTTCCAACTTAACTTCCGGCTTAACAAAAGTCGCAATCATAATTGCCGCAATTACCAAAATAACTATATCCGAAACAGCCAGCACATTTGTTCCAAATCTCTCAACCGCCTGTCCAAGACAAATACTTATAAGAGCAAAACCAAAAGATCCAAGTCCCCTGCACAAACCGAAATTTATATTGCAGCCGGCCTTATTATATTCAAAACTCATTGCTATAATCAATGGTTGATACACCATCTGAATCATGTATATCAATGCGTAAATAACGAATACGGCAACAAATCTATTTCCGACAAACAGTAAAAGAACCGAACCCGCAATCAATAAAAGAGTACTTATCAACGCAGCGCTTCTGTTTGTAAGCCGCGAACCCTTATCAATAAGTCCGGCAACTATCGGTTGAATAATCATCGCAAGAATATTCGCTACAGAAAGAAGTAAACCTATATTTGTATTCGAAAAACCTTTGTCAAGAAGATACACAGACGCATATGCATGTATTCCGCAAAAAACAGCAAAATACGTCATATTTATCAGAATATACCGCAATGTCCAAAATTTTCTCTGTTCCATAAATTCCTCCAATTCATTCAATAAAGCCTGTCTAATGACAGGCTTTATTGAAGCTTATATCCCTTTTTCCGCAAGCCAAGCAAGTCCCTCTTCAGCCGTAATAAAATACTTATTCTCCGTTTCAGGTGTATTTGACATTTGCTTATGCTTTGATGATTGAACAGATACTTCGTATGAATTTCCTTCTATGTAAGCAACATATTTACATCCGCATTCCGCAAGGGTTTCATGAAGCTTAACATATTGACCGCTTCCCTTAGGACTTACCTGCTGCAAGTCTTCAATATAAGCAACATAGGCAAATCCCTCATTACTCCATTCTTTGGATAACTCCTTAATTGCACCATATAACCATTCAATTTCATGTGCATGCGCAACTCCATGACCTCTGGAATATACAATTCTCCTCTCAGAATCTGTCCACGCTTTGAAACAACCATTCTCCATTTCCATAAAACACCATTCTCCTGTCCAAACAAAAACTTAATAAGTTCAAGACAATTCTATCTAAAAATATTTGCTTTTTCAAGTATTTAAGCTGTCATAAATGTTCAATTTTCAAAACAAAAATATCGTCCAAATACCCGTAGTGTTAATGCTATCATAGGCAAATTTAAGATTTGCTCACGCCCTTATTTAATTTTATTTATAACAATGCAAATAACATATACACAAATATTGGTTATAACAATAGTAGCACCAACAGGAGTTGAAGCAACCATTGAAATCAACATTCCAAAGCCCGCACAAACACAGGAAATAATCGTAGAGGAAATAACCACTGCCCGGTAATTATTAAACAAACTCATCGAAGATAACGACGGAAATATTACAAGTGCCGAAATCAGCAGGGAACCGACAAGATTCATTCCGAGCACAATGACAATAGCAATCAACACTGCAATAAGAAGATTATATCTCTCAGCCTTTTCACCGGTTGCACTTAAGAAATCCTCATCAAAAGTAACGGCAAAAATACGATTATAAAATATGATAAAAAGCAAAATCACAGCAATAGATACAGTTACGCAAAATATTACCTGTTCTCTGCTTAACGTAAGCAACGATACCGAACCAAAAAGTGTAGAACACACATCCCCTGATACATTTCCGCCTGTGGAGAAAACATTCATAATAAAGTAACCAAACGCCAACGCACCGACAGAAAATACCGCTATGGAAGCATCTCCCTTAAGTTTTGCATTCCCGCCATTCCTAAGCAGTAGAATTGCTGTCAAAATCGTAATTATCATAACAATAACATTGTTATTTAACGAATCGAATATAGTAGCAATCGCCATCGCTCCAAAAGCCACATGTGACAACCCATCCCCGATAAAAGAATAGCGTTTCAAAACAAGTGTCACTCCTAAAAGCGAAGATGCAATCGAAATCATTATGGCTACTATAAACGCATAAATCACAAAAGGATACTTGAAATACTCCGAAATCAACTGAATCTTACTCATTACATTCTCCCCCATTATGGCAATGCCTATTATGATGTTCATGAAATTCATGCCATTCCTTCGTTTTCAAATAATCCTCCTTATTGCCAAAAAACAACTGCTCCTTACCAAGATGAAGAATCTTACTTGCATGTCCGATGGTTTCTTCCAAATCATGGGAAACCATTACTATTGTAACTCCCGTTTTGTTAAGCTCCGAAAGCAATCCGTAGAATTCACAGGTAACCTTTGGATCAAGGCCGGTTACAGGCTCATCAAGAACAAGCAGCTTCTCGGTGGCACACAATGCTCTTGCAAGCAGAACTCTTTGCTGCTGTCCGCCCGACAAATCTCTGTAACATTTCCCGGCAAGATTACTGATTCCCATTTTTTCCATACAAGATAATGCCGCCCGTCGATCGTTAGCACTGTAAAAGGGGTTGAACTTACCCTTTACAAGAGTACCTGTCAAAACAATTTCCATCACAGTTGCCGGAAAATCTCTCTGAACAACTGTATGCTGTGGAAGATATCCAATATCCTTTCTGGTCATATCCGCAGAATAAGATATAGAACCTTTTATCGGACGGTTCAACCCAACAAGTGCCTTAATAAGAGTGCTCTTGCCTACTCCGTTTTCACCAATAATACATAAATAGTCACCGCTGTTTACTTCAAAATTTATATTCTCAGTAACAATCCTATCCTCATATCCAAGACACAAACCATTACATTTTATATACTGCACTAACAAATTTCCTCCATTAATTCAAAATCTGCTTACAAATTACCAAATAACCGAAGCTTAATCCCATCTTCGGTTATAGGCATCATGAATTCTCTGCTCATTGTCAATACGTTCCTGACCCTTAAAAGCATCCCTGTTCCTGGTGTAGCCATCTTCACAGGATTTAAGATACCAGGTAAGTATCGAAAGCAGTGAGCATATTATTCCAAGATACGGAATCGAAGTAACTTCAAACTGAATTTCAAGTGAAGAAGATAAAGTCTTGGTAAATGACCACATATTAACAATACCGTATGCATATATAACCAATACGGAAAATCCATAATATTTAACATCTTTAATATGGCAAAAAATAATAATCAAATTCGCAACAATCGCAAGATACAAATAGTAACGCACGGTATACAAAGATGCTTTATCTATCTTTACAGCAGTTCCAAAAATTTCAATCTGTTCTTCCCTTGGCACACCATCCAGACAATCAATTGCCTTACAACCGTTTCGCGCCAAATCCGCCAATCCTACCGGTGACAAAGCTGCATCCAAAAGGGACTCCGAATATCCTCGCAAATACTCAACAGCCTTTGTCGCATCAATCAATTTTCCTTCATTTTTTAAATCAGTTTCAATATTTAGCATATCCTGCATAGTAATACCATTTAACTTGCTAACATTGTCCATGATTTGATTTCTGAAATCATTGGTAGCCGCGTAACCCGAAGTTTCCACCCATGGCATAAACAAAAACATCGCCGATAATATCATAAGTGAAATTGTGATAACTTTGTAACGTAAAGATTTAGATTCACTGTCCATATCCGTCTTCTCCAATCGTAAGATGCTGATTTTTACAAATACACTTTTATTGTACTAAAAAAAGTAAAATTGTTAAACACATTTTATAGTTTGCCATCGAATCATAACAAAAGAACGGATTGACAGTTCAAAAAAACCGCCAATCCGTTCTTAAATCAAATCTGATTCAATTAAAGCTTAAATAGATTAAGCCATCTTTGAAGCCTTGAAAGCCTTAATTTCTTCTGTAAGCTTTGGCACAATTTTGTTAAGATCGCCAACTACACCATAATCAGCTACATCGAAAATAGGAGCATCTTCATCTTTGTTGATAGCAACAATAATGTCTGACTCTTCCATACCGGCAACGTGCTGAATAGCGCCTGAAATACCGATTGCGAAATAGAGATTAGGACGAACGGTCTTACCTGTCTGACCTACCTGAAGATCCTTTGGCTTCCAGCCTGAATCTACAACAGCACGTGAACATGAAACCTGTCCGCCAAGTGCCTCTGCAAGGTCTTCCAAAATCTTAAAGTTCTCAGGTGAACCAACACCACGACCACCTGAAACAAGAATCTTTGCATCCATAATATCCTTAGCATTTGAAACAGCCTTAACAACCTCTTTGATTGTTACATACTTGCTGTTTGCCTCAAATCCGGGATTGTATTCAACGATTTCAGCTTTAGCACCCTTAACCGGATCAATCTTCTGCATAACACCCGGACGAACTGTAGCCATCTGAGGACGATTATCAGGGCAAGCGATTGTTGCAATTGTATTTCCACCAAATGCCGGACGAGTCATAAGAAGCTGATTGTGCTTCTGTTCTGCTTCCTTACCCGGAATTGCCTGAAGCGGGAAATCACCGATTTCAAGTACTGTACAGTCAGCTGTAAGACCTGTAGCTACACGAGCTGAAACTGTAGGTCCAAGGTCACGACCGATTGCTGTAGCACCTACCAACATAATGTCAGGTTTAAACTCATTAATAACTGATGAAAGAGCATGAGCATAAGGCTCTGTTCTGTATTCCTTAAGTTCAGGATCATCTACAAGGATAACTCTGTCTGCACCATATTCAGCCAAAGAATCGCAAAGACCTTTTACATCTGAACCGATTAAAACAGCTGTAACCTTTGTGTTAAGTGGAGCAGCCAACTCTTTAGCTTTTCCAAGTAATTCATATGCAATGCCGCTGACTTTATTGTCAACCTGCTGAGCAAATACGAATACACCTTCGTATTTAGCAATCTCTTCTGGAGTCATTTTCATAATATTCACCAAAATCCTTTCAAATTATATCACCCCGTTTGTGTAATCACATACTTACGGGAAAAACCTGTTACCGACCGGCAACAAATAGTTCAACCAAATTAAATGGCATGCTTCTCATTAAGTTTACCAACAATGTATGCAACTGCATCTTCCGGAGAATCAGGTGTAACCTTCTCACCTGCACCCTTACGAACCTTATCAGATGCTTTAGCAATCTTTGTAGGTGATCCCATAAGACCAAGATTTCCATCTTCAACGTCTTTAAGATCAGCTCTGCCCCATGTAACAATCTCAGCCTTGCAAGCATCGAAAATTCCACCCGGAGTCATATATCTTGGATTATTCAATTCTGAAAGAGCTGTAACAAGACAAGGCATCTTTGCTTCAAGCATATGATATCTGTCATCATACTGACGCTGTACAATTACCTTATCTCCGTCAATCTTAATATCCTGTGCATAAGAAATTACAGGAATTCCCAAATGTTCAGCTATCTGAGGACCAACCTGAGCAGTATCACCATCAATAGCCTGACGTCCTGTAATAATAAGATCATAATCAAGATTTCTTAATGCTCCTGCAAGAGTAGTTGATGTTGCCCAAGTATCAGCACCTCCAAGCACTCTGTCTGTTACGAGAACACCCTTGTCAGCACCCATTGCAATTGCTTCTCTAAGAACATCTGTAGCCTTAGGAAGACCCATTGTAAGAACTGTAACCTCAGCACCATACTGATCTTTTAATCTAAGTGCAGCTTCAAGACCTGCTTTGTCATCAGGATTCATGATTGCAAGCATTGCACCTCTGTCAAGTGTTCCATCCGGATTAAACTTAACGCCACCCTTTGTATCAGGAACCTGTTTTATACATACTATAACCTTCATTGTTAGTTTTCCTTTCTTTAATTTGAATAGGCTAAAAAATAAATCGATTCTGTCTGCAAGCAGCCAATCGCTTCATTATAAATACTTCATTCAACATGTAACGCGGCACTCAATTTGCTTCGCAAATTTCGTTCGCGCCATGCGCTACTTTGCTTTGTACTTCTTCTCACGTAACGCGGCACTCAATTTGCTTCGCAAATTTCGTTCGCGCCATGCGTAGCATGTCGCATCGTATTTATAATAAATCGATTCTGTCTGCAAGCAGCCAATCGCTTCATTATAAATACTTGTCCGCGTTACTTAAGGATATTCGCGGAGATGACCATTCTCTGAACTTCACTTGTTCCTTCATAGATTTCAGTAATCTTAGCGTCACGCATCATACGTTCAACATCATATTCCTTGATGTAACCGTATCCACCGTGTAACTGAACACACTTTGTAGTAACTTCCATCGCAACCTCTGCAGCGCAAAGTTTAGCCATAGCAGCTTCAACAGAGTAAGCAGTTTTGCCATCTTTCTGATACTGATCTTTAGTGCAGGCAGCCTTGTAAACAAGAAGCTTAGCAGCCTCAACCTTAGTAGCCATATCAGCAAGCTGGAACTGTGTGTTCTGCTGCTGAGCAATAGTTCTGCCGAACTGTTTTCTTTCCTTAACGTAAGCAATTGTTGTCTCAAGTGCACCCTCAGCAATTCCAAGAGCCTGAGCTGCGATACCAATACGTCCGCCATCAAGTGTATGCATAGCAATCTTGAAACCAATGCCCTGCTTGCCAAGTAAGTTTTCTTTAGGAATACGACAATCTGTAAAGATCAATTCGTATGTTGAAGATGCGCAAATACCCATCTTGTTTTCTTTTGTACCAAAAGTAAATCCGGGAGTTCCCTTTTCAACGATAAATGCAGAAATCTCTTTAATGAATTTACCTCTCTTTTCAATCTTACCTGTTACAGCAAAAATAACATAAACATCTGCTTCCTTACCATTTGTAATGAAACATTTTGAACCGTTAAGTACCCACTCATCGCCATCAAGAACAGCCTTTGTCTGCTGACCCTGAGCATCTGTACCTGCACCCGGCTCTGTAAGACCAAACGCACCAAGCTTCTCACCTTTTGCAAGAGGAATTGCATATTTCTGCTTCTGTTCTTCTGTACCGAATGTCATAATAGGATCTACACAAAGAGATGTATGCGCAGATACGATAACACCTGTAGTACCGCATACTTTAGATAATTCTTCTACGCACATAGCATATGTAAGGACATCACATCCCTGTCCGCCATATTCCTTAGAAACAGGAATACCAAGAAATCCATATTTAGCCATCTTATCAACAGTTTCTCTTGGAAATCTGTGCTCTTCATCAATTTCCTGAGCAAGAGGCTTTACTTCGTTTTCAGCGAAATCCTTAAATAACTGTCTCGCCATTTCATGTTCTTTTGATAAAGAAAAATCCATGATAAAAATCCTCCATTAATTTAAATATATTGCTAAGGGGGAATCACTCCCCCCTAAGTTACTAACCAATTACTGCGCATCAATAGCTGTCTTTGTACGATCGGCGTTGTAAATATAGAAACCTTTTCCTGATTTGCAGCCAAGGTTACCGCCACGAACCATCTTTCTGATAAGAGGACATGCACGATATTTAGAATCACCTGTTTCGTTGTAAAGAACATCCATAATTGCAAGGCAGATATCAAGTCCAATGTAATCACCGAGTTCAAGCGGTCCCATAGGATGATTTGCGCCCAACTTCATAGCTGTATCTATACCTTCGATATTTGAAACACCTTCCATCTTTATGAAAGCTGCTTCATTAATCATAGGAATGAGAATACGATTTACAACAAAGCCGGCAGCTTCATTAACCTGAACAGGTGTTTTACCGATTTCTTCCGAAATCTTCTTGATTTTCTCTACTATTTCATCAGGAGTATTAACGCCTGCAATAACCTCGATAAGTTTCATACGATCAGCAGGATTGAAGAAATGCATACCTACAACCGGTCTGTTTACACCCTTACCGATTTCTGTAATTGAAAGTGATGATGTATTAGAAGCGAAAACGCAATCAGCCTTGCATATCTCATCAAGTTCCTTGAAAGTAGTCTGCTTAACGTTCATATCTTCAAAAGCAGCTTCTACAATAAGATCACAATCAGCACACAAATTTTCTTTAAGACCCGGAGTAATCTTAGCAGTAATACCATCAACTGCCTCCTGTGTCATTTTACCTTTTTCAACAAGTTTGGCATATCCTTTAACAATTTTGTCTTTTCCGCCTTCAGCCCACTCTTGCTTAATATCGCAAAGTGCTACTTCATAGCCTTCTGTCTGGGCAAATGCCTTAGCAATACCCTGTCCCATAGTACCGGCACCAATAACTCCAACTTTCATTTTAATTCCTCCTTAAATATTTAAATATTTGTTTCATTAACAATTAGCAATTCTTAAATGGTACAACTTTAAGCTTCTTTTCTTTATCTTTCTCAAGGAAGTTGCCCATTCCTGCCTTCTGGTCTTCTGTCTCAAAGCAATCGCCAAAAAGCTTTTCTTCAATAACTATTGCAGCATCCATATCTACCTGAAGTCCGTCATTAATTGCTTTCTTGCAATTGCGAACAGCGATAGGTGCATTCTTGGCAATTCCTGAAGCCATCTTAAGAGCAGCAGCCATAAGAGCGTCCTTTGCAGAAACAGTCACTTCACCATTCTCATTAACCTCAGCTTTAACAACCTGATTTACAAGACCGATTCTTAACGCTTCATCTGCCTTAATATTTCTTGCAGTATAAATCATCTGCTTAGCCATTCCTGCGCCTACCAAACGCGCAAGT
>JAZLIP010000121.1:0-3118 GCA_045617445.1 Lachnospiraceae bacterium
CGAACTTCTTCAACACTTTCAAGCGCTTCATCGTAATTGTCAAGGTAAACCATTCCAACCGCAACCGATTGATCATCAATTTCCTGAAGAGCCAATTTAACTGCTGTATTATCAAAAAGATAAAATGCAATAAGGTTGTTCTCCTCATCCTGGCTTTCAATAAGCTCGCTGCTTTTAATCATCTCTTTAATTGAAAGCTTACGCATTCGAACCTGATAACTGCTTTCATCATAATCAAGTTCCATCTCTACGTAATTCTCTTCAAGGGGTAATTTATCCTTCGTAACGGACGGGAATACCGACGTAATCGATTTGTCGAATTGCGCCGCCTTGTCCGTGATTCTTGTGAACCACTCATTCATCCACAATATGTGGCCTTTATCATCAAGCAGGGCGTACGGAATCTCAAGTTCTTTAAGCATTACCTTCTGAACCTGGCTAAAATGGGTACCGAAGCTTATCAATTCTTTGACAAGCACAGATTTATTGTTATTAAGTACAAAAATAACAATAGCAAAGTATATCAACAGATAACCCGACAGAATAACTCCCGCAAAAGCATCAATTAAATACACCAATACGTTTACTGCAATTAAAAGAATTCCCAAATACAAAGAAATCTGGAATAAATGTTTCAACTTACCTTTTAGTTTAAAAGATCTGTTTGAATTACCCATACTTTTCCTTCCGTTACCTTCTCAAATGGCAATACCTCGTATAAGTATACCACAATATCAAGCAAATTGTGAATTTCATACTTACATTTTTCATGCAAACGCTGACACGTTTGCCCTTTCTCGCAAAATCACCCTTGCAAGCAAGTGATTTTGCTTCGAAAAAAAGCCACCCGAAATCGGGTGGCTTGAAAATCAATCAATTAATCACATGTATATGGCAAGATTGCTACGTGACGAGCTCTCTTGATAGCTGTGGTAAGCGCTCTTTGATGTTTAGCACAGGTTCCTGTTACACGACGGGGAAGAATTTTTCCTCTCTCTGAAATGAACTTTCTTAACTTAGCAGAATCCTTATAATCAATTACGCTATCTTTTCCACAAAATACACAAACCTTTTTTCTTCTGTGCATTCCGCCTCTTTTTCTCATTGGAGAATCGGCTTTATCAGCTTTATTAAATGCCATTTTAGGTTTCCTCCTATCTTAAACGAATGTTTAGTTAAAAGGCAATTCCTCTTCAATTCCGTCAGGAATATTCATGAAGCCATCGCCTGCGCCGGAAGCTACCGGTGCACTGTCGTTTCCTGAAGAATAACTCTCTGTTGCAGGAGATGAACCATTCTTTGATTCGGCAAATTCCTGGTTCTCAACAACTACTTCCGTTGTATATACCTTTTGGCCTTCCTTGTTGGTGTACGATCCTGTCTGGATACGACCCTCAGCAAGAATCTTGGTTCCTTTACGAAGATATTTCTCCGCAAACTCACCGTTACGTCCAAAAGCTACGCAATTGATGAAATCAGCTGTGGCTTCGTCACCACTGTTGTTTCTGTTAAATCTTCTATCAACCGCTAATGTATATCTGGCAATTGCCAACGAATTTTCGCCCTGCGAATATCTAACTTCAGGATCTCTGGTCAAACGACCCATCAAAATAACTTTATTCATATCTGCCTCTACTTTCCGGCATAAATATGAGATTTATGCCTCGTCTTGTCTAACGCATAAAAATCTGATTACGTTGTCCATGATACGAACTCTGTTTTCAATCTCTGCAGGAGCTGTAGCTTCAGCATCGAAATGAATGAAGTAATAGTAGCCTACTTTATCATGATTGATTTCATAAGCAAGCTCTTTCTTGCCCCACTCGTCAACACCTGTAATTGTACCACCGAATCTTTCGATGTAGCTCTTACACTTGTCAACTGTAGCAGCTCTTCCTTCGTCTTCGAGTTTCGCATTAACAACAACACATAATTCGTATTTGTTCATGCTTGGTACCTCCTTTTGGTCTTAGGCCCTTATTAATAAGAGCAAGGATGCGGGCAGATGCCCTACTCATACTCTGGATTGCTCCAGGATGTTCAATTTTGAACATCACGGAATTTAAATATAACACGATTAACTCCCGTTTTCAAGTACATTTTTATTTCAGTAATTTATATTTCATTCTAAATTTCTATTGTATCAAGTTTGCTCTGAATACGATTCTTAACCAGTTCGGCTATTTGATGTGTATTCATATCTTTGTACTCATCATACATAATCGGTTCAAGGAAATGAATCTGGGTTCTGACTTTTTTTAATGAATTTTTCAAAAATACTTTGTAGGAATCATATAAACATATCGGAACTATCGGCGATTTGGCCTTTGTTGCCGCTTTAAAGGCTCCCGGCATAAATTCCCGCATCGAATTATCCGTCACGGCATCGGGATATCCCCCTTCCGGAAAAATGAGGTATTTTCGACCTTTTGAAACCTCATCGGCCACTTCGTCAATTATCTTAACCTGTCCTCTGATATCCGTTTTATCCAGCCTCTTGGCTCGTAACAATGTTGTAATCTGATCAAGAAGAAGAACTTCCGACCTTCCCTTATCAACAATGAAAGTACACGGTTCATCGTGCGCCAGCAAAATACCAAGCGCATCATACCTTCCCTGATGATTTGAGTACATCACATATCCGCCGTCCGTAGGAAGATTCTCCAGACCGAATATTTCATCGGTAATCCTTCCCTTCTTTTGAACATTACGACACGCCATGCGAACAAGCGCATATCTTTGTCTGTCTGTATATCTTTCCGAATGTCTTTCAATTTTGGAATATCGGATAGCAAAAATCAGACAGGTAAATACTGAAATTGAGATAACAAAATAGAACCGAAGCACAACACAACTCCTTTGTGCAATCAAAATGCACACAAAGAATATAGCACAATTTCATGTCGTTAGCAATTGGCTGTACAATATAGGTTTCTGTAAACCAAACGTTGGCACTTTTTTCAAACAGATAAATCTTCGTCTATAAATGTCGCGTTGCGACACTGTTATTCATTGCTGCTTGTTGACCATTAAATCATGTGCGGTTGCCCAGTCAAGGGTGCTTCGCACCGCAATCGCGGCATGCCCTTGACAGGGCAAACCGCTACATGATTATTGT
>JAZLIP010000122.1:0-7684 GCA_045617445.1 Lachnospiraceae bacterium
AAAAGGTATTGGAACTGCCTATATTACCGCAACATCCGAAGAAAACAGTAGTATAAAAGCGATATGTACGGTATTGGTTAAACCAATATATGTTCAAAATATTACCTTGAATAAAACAGATGTGTCCATGGATGTAGGTGATACTTTAACTTTAAGTGCAATTGTAACACCTAATAATGCTACAAATAGAAATATAAGATGGAGTTCTAGTAATACGAATATTGTATCTGTTAATAATGGAGTACTCTCTGCAAAGGAAAGTGGTAGTGCATATATTGTTGCGGCTGCTGAAGATGGTAGTGGGTGTAGTTCGTCTTGCTCAGTTTTAGTACAACCAAAAAATAAGTTATACATCCAGTTTGATTTTCAAAATGGTTCAGAAATAGATGTGGTGTATACTGATGAGAATGGATATGTCACAGCACCTGTTCCTTCAGCGAGGACGGGATATAAGTTTATAGGATGGTATACGGAACCTAATGGAGAGGGAACATGCCTATTTTCAAATAATAATGGTTCGATATTTCCTTCCAGTAAGCTGATCTCAGAATCTATAGTTTTGTATGCTTATTGGGTAGATGGCAATATTGAGTGGAGTATAAACGAAGGTGAAGATGACGTAATATTATCATTAACTGGTACCGGGAGCATAGTAGAAGAAAGACATCCGTGGGATGGAAGCGAAAATAAAATAACTAGAATTGAAATAAATGGGAATATCACTGGTGTTGAATATAACGCATTTGTTTGGTATTCAAATCTTTCAAGTGTATATATTGGACCTAGTGTAGAAAATGTAGATCCTAAAGCTTTTTCCGGGTGTAATTCTTTAAAACGATTTGAGGTTTCAGATAATAATAAGTCGTATTGTTCTATAGATGGAGTTCTATTTTCAAAAAACAAGGAAATGTTAGTTCGCTTTCCTGAAGGAATAAGTGGCTCGTATAATGTACCATCTGGAACGTCAAAGATAGGAGATTTTGCTTTCTCAAAAGAAATGGGCGGAAAGGAATCTATTGTTATAGGTGGAATTAACGAAGTATTTCTGCCAAATACTGTTAAAGCAATTGGTATGGGTGCGTTCTATGATTGCCAGAACTTAACGAATGTAGATATGACTGATTCAGTTGAAAATATTGGAGAGTATTGTTTTGATGGTACTGGTTTAACAGATATTAGATTATCAAACAGTATTGTTGAAATACCTAAGTATGCTCTTCGTTCAGGTAATTTAAAAACAGTAGTAGTTTCGAATAGATTACAGAGTGTTGGCTCACATGCGTTTGGGTATGGATTAAAAACGTTATATTCGAACGGAAGTGAAGAAGAGTTAAATGCTGTGGTTTTCCCCTCGACATTAACTATGGTTAGTAAAGCTGCCTTCTCTTTTTCGGGTATTGAATGTATAAGATTTAATTCAAGCAATCTATATTTTGAAAAAGGCGCATTATATAACTGCAATTATTTGAAAGATGTATATGTTCGAGGAAAGATAACAAATATACCTGATTATACATTTTATAGTAAGTCTATAGAAAGAATTACTATAATGTCGTCTATAACAAGTCTTGGCGACAAGGCATTTTTATGCCACGATGGACTTACTATTAATTTATATACACCGAATGCACCTTCATTATCTGAAAGCACGTTTGATAAATTCACACCAGGAATGAATATTGTGATTAATGTACCTGTCGACGTTAAAGGATATGATGTTGAACCATGGACTGATTTTACGATTAACAAGGTACTTGATTTAAATGGGGATGACACACCTGTGGATCCGGATGCTCCAAATAATCCTGATAAGCCAGAAGTTCCTGATAACCCGGGATTTGAAGCTCATTCAATTTCAGCGGATAATATTTCAATAGCATTTACCAAGTCATCATATGCAAATATGTCTTATACCGGTAACTATATTAAGCCATCGGTTACAGTTAAATATGCATATTTATCAAACGGCAAGACTAAGAAATTAACACTTCAAGAAAATGTGGATTATAAGCTTGCCTATTACAATAACAGAAAAGTCGGTACCGCAAAGATAAGAGTATACGGAATAGGTGAATATTGTGGCTATAAGGATATTGATTTTAATATTCTTCCTTGTGATATTTCTTCAAAGAATGTTAAAGTCACTATCGCAGCATTACCTGATATGGTATATTCTGTGGATGTTATGGATAGAGTAAAGAGTTTCCTTAACGTGACATATAATTCGGAAGAACTTGT
Source organism: Lachnospiraceae bacterium (assembly GCA_045617445.1). Taxonomy (GTDB): domain Bacteria; phylum Bacillota; class Clostridia; order Lachnospirales; family Lachnospiraceae; genus UBA2868. The sequence goes on from JAZLIP010000122.1 coordinate 2,239, forward strand.
TGCTGATACTGATTATACTATTGAACCAATAAGCACTATTGAAAATCCGACAAGTTCTAAAGGTGTAAAAATAGAAGAACAGATAGTTGGCAAGGGTAATTATTCAGGTGTTAAAAAATTTAGCTTTACTATGATGCCTGAAACAGCAGTAAAGACGGACATTTCTTCGGATTTCGAAGTTATGATTAAGAAGAATAAGACTTCTGATGTTTATACCGGAAAGCTTATTAAACCGGCGGTTGAAGTAAAGAATAAAGCAACAGGTAAGAAACTTAAAACTTCTGATTACAAGGTATATTATTACAATAATTTAAATGTAGGAACTGCTAAGATTAGAGTACTTGGTACCGCGAAATATACCGGTTCACTTGAAACAACTTTTGCAATTACCGAAAAGGATATCAATAAGTGTACGATATCTGTTAAGAATACGAACCTCCTTTATACGGGTATTGATCAGCGGAAGAATGTTTCGATTACCGTAAAGGATGGAAGCAATATCCTTGCGGAAGGTGTTGATTATAAGATTGAATATTTGGGTGATTGGAAGAATTTAACAGGTAAGACAAATAAGCCTACAATTCAGATTAAGGCAGTACCGGGCGGTAATTACAAAGATAATGATTTTGCTAAGAAGAAGCTTACCAAGAACTTTAAGATTACAAAGGCTAAGTTGAATTCAGGAGTATCCATTTCGACAGCGTTAATGGTAGATGGAATTGAATGTGAACTTGGAACCGGTAAAGATGCCGGTAAGTATATCGTGCCTGAAGGAAAACCCCCGGAAATTGTAGTTAAATGTAGTGGCGTTGGACTTAAAGGAATGGGATATATAAAAAAGGCTGATACAACTGGAATGGATTATACTTTCAAAATCAAGGAAACAAAGAAAAAAGGAAAAGTTGTATCCGGAACAATAACACTAACGGGTGTAAATAATTTTACAGGAACAATAACCATTAAGTATGTTGTGAAATAAAATGTTATACGAGGAGTACTCTAATGGTGAAGAAATTTATTTGTTTAATTTCAATTTCAATATTATGTGGGATGTTTTTGGGCGGCTGTGGAAAAGAAGAGATTCAAAGTACTCAACAAGAGGCAGAAGCTGTAAGTGCGAAATCTCTAGAAAATGGTTCAGAAGAGGGCTCTACAAGTGATGTGGCTGAGAAAAGTGAAGAAGATGACTATGCAGCTCGCCTTGCTGCAGCAAAAGCACAGAAACCGGATGGTATTTTGACTCAAGCGGAATTGGATGCTATCAGAAATGGTGGAACACTTGAAGATGCAGCTAAGTATGAGGCTGAATCAGGGACGGGTACAAGTGATGAGATATCTGCCGGATTTGAAGAAAAAAGTGACAATACAGATCATTATGGCGAATACGATGAGAATTATGTTAAATATATTGACGATTGTAATGAGATGTGTGTATTTCAGTATGGCAAAGATATAATATCTCTTGTGGATACCGAGAAGGGTGACTTGCCAGTATATTTCTATAATAACGAGGGTCATTTCATTGGGGAAGGAATAACGGACAGCTTATATGGAGATAGTTTCATTATTAATAGAAATGGGCAAGCAGAAATTGTGAGTATTTCCGATAATGGCGATGGAACGGCAAATGTTATCACCATTGATCAAAATGGCCAAATCATTAGTGATACTACGCAGGAATGTTCAAACGGATGCTACGAATTAAGCAGAAATTATCAGACCGATTTGGTTGATTATTGCTCTGAGAAAGTAGTAAGTTCAATTGTTGGTCCCGGAGTGTCTTACTATCATGGAGATGTTCTTGATAATGGAAACGTAAAATTAATTAATGGCACTGACGGAGTAAGGATAACAAAAGAAGGAAATGAAATAGCTTTTTTTGAAAATCATTATCCGGAAGTTACTGCTGTCGGAAGTCAATCATATTCGCTTGAGGGATGCCTTTATGGTGATTTTATCGTACTTAATGAATACTCGGGAAGTGATTTTGGTGATATGAATATTTACTTATATCTGATTAAGTGATGACGGAAGATATTGCGGAGCAGTTTTACATTGAATATGAATCAGCATCTAAGAAAATATATCGGATTAAAAGAAAGCTTGTAAGAAGATTGTTGGCGTTACTTAAATCGTATGATTTTTTGTTAAATTAGTGGGTTAAATGAAGTGACTAAAAACAGAAAAGATATCGTAGTAGTAACCTATTTTAGCATAATTTTAATCCGATTTGATGACTTTCGAGTTATTAAATGAATAGTAACAAATGACTATAGTAACAAATAAAACACTAAATATAGTATTAATAGTTGACATGGCTACCATATTATGTTATATTCAAGCGGTTTGGGGAAACAATAATTATAAGGGATATAGGCAAGTAAGTTTGTCAAAGTACAATTAAAGTGTAATGTGGAGAGAGCTATGAAGAAAAGAATTGTATGTATATTGCTGTGTATGGCAATATTCAACGTATCCCTTGTGACAACCGGATGTAGCGGTGCAGTGGCCGCAGCGGAAACTGCGACGGAACCGGTTTATGAAGAATTAAAAGTTTCAATGGAACGTCCATGTGTTGATTCCATATCTAATTACAGTGAATTTATAGGAACTGTGGACACTTCTGACACTGTAAATGTAATTCCGTTAGTTTCGGGTGAGATAACCGAAAAATACTTTGAGGTAGGAGATTATGTAAACGAGGGTGATTTACTGTTTACAATTGACGATACTCAGGTAAAACAAGGAATTGCAACAGCAAAAGCGGCATATCAGTCAACCAAGAGCACTACAAATTCGGTGCTTGGTACAACTCTTGATAAAGCAACAATTTCTGCAACAAGTGCATATAAGAACGCCGAGATAGGACTTGATACTGCGCAGTACAGTCTTGATGATTTGAAATCCAAAATAGGTGATCTTGATGGGAAAATATCCGATCTTGAAGGAACAAGAGATACTTTAAATGATCGTATTCAGGATATTACCTGCCAACTTAATATGGCATCAATGATTCCGGCAATGGCAGCAGTTGCCAAGGATTTGCAGGGTGAACTTGCAGCAGCACAGGCAGAAATGGCTCAAATCGGTGCGTCGATAGAATCCCTTAAGTCATCAAGAGAGTCATTGCAGTCAAATGTACATCTTTACGAGAATCAGGTTAAGACCGCGCAGGTTGGTATGGATATTGCTGCGGTTTCATTGGCTGAGACTGTTACAAAGGGAATAGATGAATCCGTAGATACAGTAAATTCATCACTTAATCAGGCTCAGGTTGCGATTAATAATGCATCTGAATCACTTAAGTATTATTCGGTAAAGTCACCTGTTTCGGGTCGGATAGATGCTATAAATATTGAAAAATACGGTATGGCTCAAGCCGGAAATCCGAGTTACGTGATTACTACCGATGAAACAAAGAAGGCTGTTTTCTACGTAAGTGAAGCAAATATCAACAAGATTTCTGTCGGACAGCCGCTTACTGCGGAATATTCGGGAGTGGAATATACCGGTGTGGTAAGTGATATTGAGGACTCTGTGGATTCTCAGACGGGTTTGTTTAAGATAGAAGCCTCCTTTAACGGAGATACAGCTTCATTATATAAAGGTGCAAGTACGAAGATAAGGATTCTCAGTGATAATGCAGAGTCAGTCCTTACATTGCCGTTGGATGCAATTTATTATGAGAATGAAAAAGCATTTGTTTATATAGAACAGAATGGTATAGCAAAGAAAACTTTTGTTGAGACCGGTCTTTATGATAGTGAAAAGATACAAATAATAAGCGGAGTTGATCAGGATACGAATGTAATTACTACATGGTCCGCAAGACTTAAGGATGGTGAGAAAGTAAATGGGGTTAACTAGATTAGCACTTAAGCGTCCTGTATCAACCGTTATTATAATTTTTGCGATTATAATTTTTGGCGCTATGAGTTTGTCTCAAATGAATATGCAGATGACTCCGGATATGGAAATGCCGATGTTTTATGTACTTACGACTTACATTGGTGTTTCACCTGAGGATATTGACGAACTTGTAACACAGAAAATCGAAGAAGCCGGCGGTACGCTTAAGGGAATTAAAAATATTGAATCAGTTTCAAGCGAAAATACATCTGCCGTAATGTTTCAGTACGAATATGGAACAGATATGGATGATGCGTACATGGATCTTCTTGAACAGATAAATCTGGCGAAAGAAACTTTGCCGGATGATTGTTCGAATCCAATGATTATAGAGCTTAATATGAATCAGCTCCCCTCAATGACGATATCTATATCAGGTGATGACGATATGGATATTTTGAATTATGTTGAGGATGAGGTTGTACCTGAATTTGAAAAGATTACCGATGTAGCCAAGGTAGATGTATCCGGTGGTCAGGATGCTTATTTCAGTGTTACTCTCGATCAGGCAAGAATGAATCAGTACGGACTTTCCATGAGCAATGTGGTTACGTATATAAATGCCGCAAGTTTTAACATGCCTGTAGGTTCGGCTGAATACGGTAAATCTTCACTTAATGTTTCGATAAGTGCGGAGTACGATACAATAGAGCAATTACTTGCAATACCTATCACTACAAACAAGGGTTCTGTTATTCAATTGTCTGATGTGGCGGTTGTTTCGCAGAAATATAAAGCAAGTAGTTCTGTCAGCAGATACAATGGTTTGAATAATGTTATGATTTCCATTTCAAAACGTCAGAGTGCCGGTGATGTATCTGTTGCAAAGGAAGTTAAGAAAACAATTAAGAAGCTTGAGACCGAGGATAGCGGTGCAACCTTTACCGTAATTTCCGATGCAAGTGAAAGTGTCAAGAGTTCACTTAAGTCAGTAGCGGAAACATTGATTCTTGGTATGGTACTTTCAATGTTTATCCTGCTTCTTTTCTTTGGTGATATAAAGGGAAGTTTGATTGTTGGATGTTCTATGCCGATTTCGGTGTTATTGACTTTTATACTAATGTTCTTTATGGGATTTACATTGAACGTTGTTACAATGGGAGCGATGGTAATCGGTGTCGGTATGATGGTTGATAACTCAATCGTTGTTTTGGAAAGCTGTTTCAGAATGCGTGACAGAGGGTACGATTTCAAGAAATCCGCATTGGAAGGTACTAAATTTGTTATGAATTCGATTATTGCTTCAACGGCGACCACAGTGGTAGTTTATTTGCCTGTAGCGTTGTCGAAGGGGTTAGCGGGTCAGATATTTAAGCCACTTGGTTTCACGATTGTTTTTTCACTGTTAGCATCTTTGATATCAGCAATTACGCTTGTTCCGTTGTTCTTCTCAAAATATAAACCGGTTGAGAAAAAGACATCGCCCGTAACAAGGATAATGCATGCGATATCGGAAGGATACGGCAAATTACTTAAGAAAGTTCTTGATCACAAGGCTGTTGCTTTCATTACAGCATTTGCAATGTTGATTTTGTCC
>JAZLIP010000123.1:0-2655 GCA_045617445.1 Lachnospiraceae bacterium
GTTTTGCGGTTGTTATGTTTGTCAAACGATTTTCGTTTTGACATATGTGGTATTTACTACAATGTATATTCCTCGATAGCTCAATGGCAGAGCACTCGGCTGTTAACCGAGGGGTTGTTGGTTCGAGCCCAACTCGGGGAGCTTACAATGATATTATTGATTTCTGTCTGTTTTTTTGTAATATATAGTCAGGATCTTAGGTAATTTGCTTATTGAAGTGTTCGAGATATTCGAGATGTTCCGGGTGTTTCAACCTTCGGTTGTTTGTATTATTGTTGAAATCATTGACGCAGTTTTTTTTGTTTTTAAATTAAAAAGTATTTGACATATTTATGATTTTAATGTATAATATCATTGTTGCGTAATTATTTTGGCTCCGTGGTCAAGCGGTTAAGACATCGCCCTTTCACGGCGGTAACACGGGTCCGATTCCCGTCGGAGTCACTTCAATTAATATGGCGACATAGCCAAGTGGTAAGGCGTGGGTCTGCAACACCCTGATCACCAGTTCAAATCTGGTTGTCGCCTCGCACATATACCTCAAAATCGATTATGACTTTGAGGTATATTTTTATTTATCTTCGGAAAATTCGAATATTTATATTGTATTTTTACTATATGATTGATTATGACATCTTCTAACATATCTGAAGGGGGAAAGCAGATGTATAACAATATTTTGTTTGATTTGGATGGGACATTAACTGATCCTATGATGGGTATCACAAATGCTGTTATGTATTCACTTAAGAAATTCGGTATAGAAGAAACCGACAGAACCAAGCTTTACAAATTTATCGGACCTCCTCTTTCCGATTCGTACAGTGAGTATTACGGATTTGCGCAAGAGACTATTCCTGATGTTATTAAGGCATACAGAGAATACTATTCTGTGACCGGATTATTGGAAAATCAGGTCTATGATGGTACCGAAAAACTTCTTATTGATTTGAAAGCAGCAGGGAAAAGGTTATATGTTGCAACATCTAAACCTGATGTATTTTCTGTAAAAATACTTGAACATTTCGGGTTGGCTAAATATTTCGACGGAATAGCCGGTGCGACCATGAATGAAACAAGAACGACAAAGGTTGAAGTAATCCGATATGCTTTTGATGCTTTCGGAATTCATGATTTTACGGAAACAATTATGGTAGGCGATAGAAAGCATGATGTTCTCGGTGCAAAGGAAGCAGGAATAGATTGTATCGGTGTGTTATTCGGATACGGAGATCGAAGCGAACTTGAAACGGCAGGAGCAGCTTATATCGCGAAGAATCATCATGAGATAGGTAAGATAATAGGAATATATCAATAGTTTATAACAATTTAAACAATAACTATAGCAAATGACAGAATAATGTAATTTAAAAATACTCTTTAATTTTTGATTTTAAACGAGTAATATAAATGACGTATTCCAATCTATGGCAAATATAAGGAGGTTCCAATGAGCAATTTACGTCCCGAATCAATGGAAAGAATTACTACAGTAGAATTGGCTCAGGCATTTATTGATGAGCAGGTTGCTTTGATTAAAGAGCAGGTTGGCGATAAGAAAGTATTATTAGCGCTTTCAGGCGGCGTAGATTCCTCAGTTGTTGCCGCATTGCTTATTAAGGCAATCGGTAAGCAGCTTGTATGCGTGCATGTAAATCACGGTTTGCTCAGAAAAGGTGAGCCCGAGCAGGTTGTAGAAGTGTTCCGTAACCAGATGGATGCAAACCTCATATATGTTGATGCAGTTGACAGATTTCTTGATAAGCTCGCCGGTGTAGCGGATCCTGAGACAAAGAGAAAAATCATTGGTGCAGAGTTTATAAATGTATTCGCAGAAGAAGCGAAGAAGCAGGAAGGAATCGAATTCCTGGCTCAGGGTACAATTTACCCCGATATTACAGAGTCAAAGGGCGTTAAGGCACATCATAATGTTGGTGGACTTCCCGAAGATTTGAATTTTGAATTGGTTGAGCCGGTTAAGCTTCTGTATAAAGATGAAGTACGTATGGTCGGTAAGGTATTGGGACTTCCCGATAATATGGTATATCGTCAGCCTTTCCCCGGACCCGGTCTTGGGGTACGTTGTGTAGGTGCTATTACAAGAGATAGACTCGAGGCACTTCGCGAGGCCGATGCGATAGTACGTGAAGAGATTGAGAAGTTGCCAGAAACACCTTGGCAGTATTTCTGTGCAATTCCGGATCTTCAGTCTACAGGCATCAAATATGTTAATGGTGAAGGTGAGCGATACATGGGATGGGCATGTGTTATTCGTGCGGTGAATACTACAGATGCCGTTAAAGTTACCGTGCCCGAGATTCCTTTTACAGTATTATGCACAATGAGAGATAAGATTGTTCAGATACCCGGCATAAATCGTGTGCTTTGGGATATATCAGAGAAGCCTGTTGCTACCATTGAGTGGGAGTAAAAGAAAAAATACCTCGGATGCCGTATTTATGCGGTGTTCCGAGGTTTCTTTTTGCCTAATGGCTCTACTTTGGCTCTATTTTTATTTTTTCACTATTTTTATGAATAGTTGCTGTGATATTTAATCTATTCTGCAGGATAGATTTTTACGGATAAACCGCTGGTTTCCTTTGAAACAATTAAGTTGCTGTCAACTACAGACAATTTGATCTGGTTAATCATTTC
>JAZLIP010000124.1:0-21358 GCA_045617445.1 Lachnospiraceae bacterium
CTTTTATACCAAACACAGCTTCAGTCATATAAGAATAATCACCTATATTACTGTATATAAGACCATTCATATTTTTATCGTTATATAGTGTACTATACTTATCTACATAACGTGTTTCGTAATGACCATCAACAACTTCATCCCATTCAGGCTTCAAAATCACCCATTGCCACCATTGATTCCATCCCCACGTCGCATCATGGTGAACAACCTGCCTATCTACCCAGACCTGTTCCTCTTCCTGATACGTCTTGGTATTAAACAAATCAACATTTGTACCAATATAAATCATATCATACTCTGCATTAATGTCCTCAATATGACCGATAAACTCAGCAGTACTCATTCTTGTCAAATTAATTTCTGTTAATTCCTGCTGAACATAAGCATCTTTTGAATTACTGATAATAGGTTTCTTAAGTCCGTTTGCCCTAAGTGACAAATTACCGTCTTTGGATGAGAATGTACCATTTACAGCCTCATAGTTTAAACCCTTGCTATTCAAAACATTATCCCGTGTATTACCTTCAACCTCAAGATCAAAGCTTGCATCAGGTTCAATCTCAAGAATATTCATTACACCCTTACTAGATGACGAACGTTTTGTACTGTAGCCGATAATATATCTAAGCGCAGTTGCCTCAGTAATGTTCTCATCAAGAAGCTTATTGTTTCCGCTTCCATTATCTGTTTCACGATACAAATTCTCATTTTGAATATCAAGCAAAACATCCGTAAATCCGGCTTCAACTTCACTATCCGAAAAGCCCTTTATCCTACCTTTACTATCCATCGTATAGAAATAGGGATTTAAAATATTCTGTCTGGTACCATTTGACATATTATCCCATTTCATGTTGAAAATATAAATATTTTCATCTACGAAATGGCAATTATTATTTGTATTTGTTGTAACATTAGCAAGTGAATCAGGATTGATATTATTTGCTGATACCGTCAAATCCAGACTCTTAATTGCATTTAAATACAAATCAACATTATCAAGCATCAATGCCTGTACCAATCGTACGGCATATGAATTCACAACACTTTCTATGTCAAGATTTTTCGTATTATCGATTATCCCGTAATCTACCATAATCGGCATTTTATCTTCAATAACACGTGTCAGGATTGCTTTGAGAACTTCACACGAAATATCTGCCATCTGCGAATCATAGATATAAATACCCGAGCCGATACAATTACTTGCATCACCTGCCAAAACATTCACAAACTTATTGAAATATATATCATCAACATTAACTTCAGATGCCTTCTTAACAATTACATCAACAGGAAGCGACTTACATTGCTCACCTTCTTCTCTGTCAAATACCCACTGTTTAAACCATTCGTTATTTCTTACCGTAAAATCATAATATATCTTGGCACCACGAATATTGTAAACAGTTGCATTACCAAATTTCTTATCGGCAAATGCGATAGGATCCCACCTGAAATTACCCATATCCTGCTTGTAATCATATACGAAATATTCGTTTGGAACATCTTCCATTAATATACAACCGCTGAAATTGTAATCAGGTACAATAACACCGTATTCCGATTCAACGTCCAATACATACTGTGCACCGTTTGACACATCGGCACCCGAGAACGAAGAAACACTATAATGCATACTGCCCTGGGCCTTCTCGGTATATGCGAATTCAACTATATAGTAGCCTTCAAAGACACCCGGTTCCTCAGGTTCTTCTGGTTCCTCCGGTACTTCATTACCACTTACTCCGTTACCGCTCAAAGATGGATCTATTCCATCTTCGCTCAGTAAAACACTTGAATCATCAAAGAGAGTAGCGCCATCATACACTAATACATTACCATCAACGTTCAAAGACTCTACCTCAGAATCTTCCGTCATATCCTCTATCGATTCTTCATAAAGAATATCTGAAAGAATATCTATTTCCATTTCCGAATTAACCGCTTCTGTTTCATACAAATCAGCACTTTCATTTGAATTAACGGTCAAACCTGCATCTGTTGAGCCCGATAAATATTCACCGAAAGTTCCTGCATAGTAATACACTGAACCATCCAGTTTATACAAAGGCATATCGTAAGGAACATCACTCTTCTTAGTTACTTCCTTTGTATTAACTACAACATAACCGATAGGCGTAGTTTCATCAATTGGTTCAAAAATCGCACGAACATTCGGTGTTGCTTCCGCTTCAAAGTTTGCAGTAAGATTAGGTTCGAACTCACCACTTTGCTCATTTGGTTCATTTTTGTAAGAAAAATAACCATTATCATAAGCCTCATTACTTGATAAAGCCAAATATTCATCGAAAAATTTCTGCGTTAAATCTTCTACTTCATTTGCCGAAATTCCACCACGTGCAAAAACTTCCTTCGCATTCTCGTAATCATAATGCTTAAGATAATTATCACCAACCTTAGGTGACATAGTACCTGCTGCTGCATCTACGTAAGCTTTACCGTAATCACCGTAGTAATCTTTACCAAGTGCATTCATATTTGCGGTTTTTTCTTTAAACTCCTCAGAACTCAAGCCATTCTGACCTTGCCTCATTTCTGTATATGCATCAAATCTATCGGTATTTTTCCTGTCAGCCAAAGGTCCCGGATAATCGGAACTCTTATATGTATTCGTTTCAATTACCGAACGTTTCAAATTCGTATTGTTAAGTATTCCGTTTGCTTTAAGTGGCTCAAGCATGGAATTAATCAAATCCTGGCGCATGCTTGAATCAAGAATAGGCGAAACGGTATACGGTTCACTCTCGGCACCGATATTGTATTCAATGTAATCGGCATTAGCCTTAGCAAGCGGATCATTATCATTAACGATATCTGCGAAATCAGCTCTGAAAGGTTCACAACCACCAATGTAATATCCGATTGTACCCATACTCTGATTAGCGGAAACAGAATGATAATTTCCGTAGGAATCTCTGAGCCCAACGGTAAATGGTACCGTATAAGGAGTAATTTCAAGAATAGAAAAAGGATTATCGGAATTCGTACTGTCTACAAGCTGAGTAATACTGTCAAGTGTCTCCTTGGCAGCAACCTCATCACTGTGAAAATACAAGTAACCAAGCACACCGGATGTTACAAAAACACCGGCCATAGTACCGCTTACTATTCTCTTTAACTTTGTATTACCTTTCTTGAATAAATTAATCTTTTTCACTTTATCAACTCCAATCAATCACTATCTACTGTTTGACCACTCTACATCACCTGTCTTACATCTGAATTCTTCAAGTACTTCATAATCAGCAGATTTCTTATTCCAATAGTAAAGTGTAAGAACATAATTTTTGGAACCATCAACATTCGAATTACTCGTTAATGTGTAATTCAATTTTTCAGGATAATTTGGATTAGCAAAAGGTCCAATCCATACCTTCTTTGTTGATGTTTCCTCAGGGAACTTAACATCAAGACTATTGTCAGTCGGTACAGGGAAGTATGTTTTCTCATTTACACTCTCCACACCAAGCAACGACAACAAAATTTCCTTAAGGCTTGATGAAGTACCGATTGAAATGTTCCACAAATGAATATCAATATAATTGTTGTAAAGAAGATATTCATCTGTTGTACCGGTTTTCTCATTTGCAACAACATAAACAGGTACAAGCCTTACTCTGCTTGCGATATTATCGTTCCAATTACTTCTTGTAAATTTGAAACGCACATATGGTTTGGTATCAATACCGGTCTCAATAGCAAGCATTTTCTTCATATCACTGCTGTCATACTCATCTTCATAAATCATATAATTGTAAATATCAAGTGATTCGGAATTCTCAATACTTGAAACACCGTCTGTATTGTAAACATACATCTTCCACTTGGTTACATATTTTGATATATCATCAAATGACTTGGTAGCATCATACTTAAGCGTTGTATTCGCAGGAGGCGTTGCCGTACCGAAAGATCTTGGGTAGTAATCGGCATTTGCTTTATCCGAAGTCACAACACAGTTTCTGTTCTTATCACCATTAATATATGACAAAACAAGCTTGTCAAAAATAATTGTGACAGTATTGCTTGTATACTTGTAATCTGCTGTAGTATATCCCGTCTTAGGCAATGTATACAATTTACCCGGGGTATCTCCCGGTTTTACCTCCGCAAGATTAAGAGTAAACATATACGTGTATGTTGCATTAGGATCAAAATATACCGGACAAGTGAATTCAAAATGGGTTCCGTTTATTTTGACATAATCATTTATATCAAGAGAGGTATCCTTAAAGGTTCCGTCCGGAAATTCTTCTGTTACCGTAAGTCTGTAATCAACAAGCCCAACATACTTACTCAAATCAAGTGTTTTACCATCAGGCATAGTCATTCCGTCATACAAATCAACAACACCTGTATCCTTACGAACCCGAAGCGGATAGAAACTACCGCGCTTATATATGCTATCTGTTGCATCATTTGGGAAAATAATATTGAAATCACCCTTTTTCTTGCAGGCACTACCTGTCCATGTGGCAACAACAGGCGTTAAGCTCGTACTGTTCAATGCACAATAACCCATATTTTTTGAGCACTCACTCGTAAACTCAACAGAAATAGCACGCGTCAAATATCTGCTGTTTACAATTGTTGCATCATCACCGATATTAAGAATATCCTTCATCTTAAATTTGTATTCATACGAATTAGGTGCAGCACCTACAGCAGACGATACAAAATCAAACAATTCATTCTTTGGTTTCATATCGTATGATAAAGCAGTACTTGCATGAGCTCCTGTAGCATCGGACGCCTTATCAAGATAAGTTCCAACTACCGTCGCAGTAATCGTAAATTCTTCATTCTCTACAAGATTCTTATCAGCACCTTCTCCGGTTTCATCAAGTGTTGTTGCTTCATTGGATGCGAAACTCAATCCGATACTTGTGACTCTGATTACATGAATACGAACCACCTTATTTATCGGGTTGGTAACACCAAATGTAGTAATAACAACATCAAAATCCGAGAACTGACATTTACCTACTGTCAACAATCCCGACTGCGAACCGACATTTGTATATTTCTCATCTACATGCGTATTTGCAGGTGTAACAGAATATCTCAAGCAGGAAGTATTTGTAATGCCCTCCGTATCATTTACTGCCACATAACCCTTCGCACCAAGATTCAAAGTTTCGCCGGGCTGCAAATAGAATTCATCAGGACCTACAATACGATCAAAATCTGATGCAGGAATCGTCGGAACCGCAGTTGCCGGAACCTCATTTCCTGATAAAATCCTGTTTCTAAGCGTTACATTATGGCTTGAAGAATATGTTTTTCCCGACTTCTCGTAACCAAGTTCAAGTCGAATTACTCTTTCCGATTCCATCTGCGATAAATCAACCTTAAAATCGGAAATATATTCAGACATAAGTTCCTCATTCGTATCTGATATCAAAGACCCCTTAGCAACTGTTGCAGGTGTAACACTCGTATCAACATTTGCGTAGTACTCGGCATAATAAAGTTTGGATGAAGAAAGATTAGAGTAATCAGGTTTCCAGGTTACTTCATAAACCCTGTCCGTATTATACATCACAAGTTGTTTCGCATATACAGAAGCAGGCATTGATGCTTCAGCACAAGGAGTCAGCGAACCGCCCGGTGTCGAAATATAACCATATTCAACACTTATAGCCGTATCAATCAGCAAATCAGATATCTGATTGTAAGTTAACTGCGCCTCACTCTGAAGGTTAACATCCGAACTTGAACCGGTAAAGGTCCTTGCGCCTACTGTCATAAAACCAAAAATACCCGTCGCCACAATTGCCACAATTGCAATTGCAACCACAAGTTCAAATAGTGAAAAACCCTTATTACTGATTTTCTTATTATCAAAAGATTTCATAGAAATCTCCTTTCAACTACTCGATCGAAACCTTACCCGTAGCCGGCACTATCTTTACATCAATATTTCTTGCTCCGCCCGAAACATTAATGTGCGTACATAATACCGATGTTTCATCGGAACCGTCACCGTCGATATCTATATTTACATTCTTGAGTTTTCCGTTAGTCCTGTCAAAACCAATTAAAATATAATTGGATGAATCTAGGTTTGTTACGGTACCTCCGACAGTAAATGTCACACTTGGCATAGCTTTGCCAATAAGTTCTTTTTCTTCACGAATGACATTGTCATTTACTTTACTTATTAATTGCTTATAATACCTACCGTCTGTTGCATCCTTCGTAATAAGTAATACTGTTTCCTGTTTTCCCATTGCCTTAATACGAGTTTCCCCGATAGCAACCTTTATCGAATCTGCCAATGAAGTAGCAGACTGCGATACGGTAAGAGCATTATTTCCGGCAAGCATACCAAGAATAATACCCGCAATTGCCAACGCAACGATAAGCTCAACTAATGAAAATCCTTTGTTATCTTTAATCATAGTCAAACTACTCCTTAACCCAATTCTGGTAATTAACCAAGGTGGTAAAATCAACCCTGTCATACGATTTACCGTCATTAGCACCAATAGCTACCGAAGCCACATCATCCTCAAAGAAATCAATCGGATGAATCTTGCCTGTACCTGCCGAATTGGTTTGCTCAACCTGCAAAAGCTTATTTAATTCAGCTTCAACCGCCGAACCCGAATTCTTGATACTTCTGACTGTGCAACCGTTCTCAACAATTATTCTGCCGCCAGCAATAATAATTCCGTCAAAATCGTGTGTAACAATTACATCATTCTTGGCAACTATGATTCTGACACCGGCTTCACCATCATATTTATATCCGTTGCAAGTATCATTTACCGCCAAACCGTTATGCGGATTCTTGTAATCATATGTATTTGCTGCCCCGGTAAATATCGCCTTAACACCATCAACTTCAAATTCTTTCGTTCCACCACCAATCTCATTATTGAATTCAGTAGTGTCAATTATATTTTCAAAAACACTCTTGCTCTTCTCTTCTGCAGTCAGACTGTAGTAATCGGTCGTAAGCTTACAACATAATGCCTCGGCAACCTTAGTGTAAGTATCAAGACCAAGACCATCCATTGCCCCATCCGTAGTTGTACGCAGTCCCTTCGACGCACCGCTTCCACCGTATACAGAATTTCCGGTCATATTTACATTGGCAGTTGTATCATCGGGAAGTGTTAATCCATCCCCTGCATAAACATCAATATATGCATCTATTCTGTCTGAATTGTAGTTGTAGTAATCATTAAAATATTTTCTTGCAATATCAGGTTCCAGATTAAGGTAGAAATAAACCAAAGTCTGACCATTACTTGGAACAAAAATCAACTTGGTGTCCGCCTTATAATTTGTTGAATTAACATACTTACTCAAAGTTTCTCCACCAAGGCTTGCAATCTTAACAGTTGTATCAATTATCTTACAGCCGGGTTTCAATACACTAGCATCAACATCATCAGATATTTTGCTTACCATATCGTTATACTCAGCCGAAGTCAAAGGATTCTTATTGTATATACTTACACCGTTCTTCGTTCCGATGCATTCACCGGGAATTAAATATGCCAACTGATTTCCCTTAACACTAATTGATTCTCCCATAACAACATCTTTGTTCTTAGCATCATAGAAATCTTTACTATCTTTGAAATCTTTTCCCCAACGATCAAAAGACTCAACATCACGCGCCTTTGAAGTTCCGATATAGGCATCACCCGCAAGTATCAACTCGTTAAGTTGCGACATATCAAGCTTGCTTTGAAGTCCGTTTACAATAATCGCACTTGCTGAATTACTGGAAACATTCTTGCTGATACCGGAACCATAACCGATATATTTTCCAACAAGATCAACCTTTGTCTTGTTACCATTTAATGTCAAATCATCAGCAACGTAAGTTTCCGAATTAATTACAATGTTAGAATTGGTAACAGTAATATCCTTCGCATAGAACTGAGACAAATCCGCAGCACTGAGGGCTTTACCGTCGACCTTGTAAGTACTGAGTTTATTAATCTTAAAAGACTCAAGATTTGATGTACTGCTAAGCACAATAGGTCCTTTGGAAATGACCTTTAGAGCACCTTTGATATCAATGTTCTTAATCGATTCAATGCCTTCATCTCCTGCATATATACTACCTTCAAGTGTAAGATCACCGCCACCGACTTTCAAACCTTGATTTGCAATGAGCGCGTAGTAGAACAAATCAATTGATTTGGATGCATCCTTAAAAGAAATTTGGGGAGTGCTAATCATCACATCAGTTTCCACCACGGAGTAAAATCCATGATCATCTGTATATTCCAAATGAAGGCCTTTAAGAATAATGTAATCCTCACCCGATGAATCTACTATTTTCCCTGCATCAGCATCGGTCGTTGTACCAAGAAAACGAATCTTATCTCCCGTTTTCTCCATTTTATTTGCAGGATTAACACTGATTCCGATACTATCATCAATATATGTTAGCAAACGACTCAAATCATATCGATCGGCAGCCAAACTGCTTCGCACAAGAACTTTTAGGTTGTTCTTGTACTGAGTAGTAAACTCCGCGCGTCGTTCATCTTCACTCCATGCATCGTAACTGTAATTTTGGAGTACGGCATTATATGCCGTATTTGCAGCTCGTGATGCTTCAAACTGCAGACCCGAATTAATCTGATCAAGAATCATTTCGGCTGTGTAGAAGCTCTGCTTATTCTTCTGATCGGTAACCTTCATCCGATAGTTTGCAAGTGACATCCACATAATTGTAACGCCCAAAATACCTACAAAGGCCAGTGCCATAATTACAATTACAATGGCGGAACCACTATTATTCAATTTAAATTTATCGCATAATTTCTTAAGTAATCCCTTCACAATGAACCTCCGGTTACTTCATGCTTCCACTTAATTTCATTAGTAATTTATCACTGTCAATTGATGTTGAACCAAGCGACCCCGATTCATAAACATACACATTTGCATCATAAATCCTATCCGATTCCATCTTGCCTCCAAGATCCTCTACTTTAAGCGCATCTCGTGCAATGGGTGAACCGTTGTATTGATACTGCGCCTGAAGCGGAGTCATCAACACCGGATTGGCCGTAATATCGTAAAGAAACTTCATATTGTAATCCAAATTTGTTCTTAAGGTCGTAACCTTATTGGCAACATCTTTCGATGCGTCACCATCCGTTACTGAAACCTTACACCTATATGATGATTCATCACTGCCAAGTGTTGCATCACTCGCACTCTGTTTCTTAATAACATACAAATCAACCGGAATATCCACTTCATTTGCGAAATTAATTTCATCAATATGCGAAACCGTTTCACCATTGTAAGACGGATAATACATCAAATAAATACCGTTCAAAGTATCATCGGTAGAATATCCCGAACAGGTCACCGGATCAACATTCACATGCGAACTGTTTACTTTGGAAATGTACTGTACAGTTTCCAAAATATTAATCTGATCGGCCAAACCACCTACAGGTCTATACATTCTCACATCAATCTTCTTGTAAATATCGTCGGCAGTATAACTTGTGCCATAATGAATATTCATTTTGTTAATGACTTCATTCGTCTGCTCGGTAGATTCGGCAAGAATACAATCCTTTGTATTATCAAGTCCTGCTAAATCCGCCAATGCTATAGAATTATGACGTGCCGATGCATTTGTAATTGTCGAACCGTCCCTGTATTTTGAGGCATCTACTTCAATCAAAACATCCACACTGAAATTACCGGTCGGAGAACCTGTAATATTAACCCCCGGAATGGCAAAATAATATTTACCGCCATCTGCCTTACGAACAAACTCGTAAGTTTTTCCGCTATCTGTAGATTTTATGGTTACACCATCATCGGGATTTGTTGCGGCAAGCGAATCGTCGGCTTTCACAATACCACTCACTCCGCCAGCACTATCTATCGTACATCTTATTTCCGAAAGATTTGCCGTATTGGGGTAAGTTGTCGAATCAAGCAAAGTAAATCCCTTATGGGTAGTAGTTGCATCACTGTATCCTGCCGGATAGTAAATTCCATATGCGAAGCTTTCTAATGTTTCAGCCTTAAGACCTTCCATAATATCCTGTGCGGCAGTCGTAACACGTAACCGCTCCTTCGCCTGACGGCTGACATTTGAAGCCGAAACAAAAGCATGCAATAAAGGAACCACGATAACGGCAAGTATAACAACCGCAATCATCAACTCAACAAGAGTCATACCGCTATTGTTAATAAGACTACGTTTTCTGCCCATCTTGGTTCCTCCTTTCTTAATCATATTATTGTTCGGTGTCCTCGGATTCTTCTACTTCTTCCTCCGTGTTTTCACCATCTGATTCATTTCCGACTATATCATCCTCCGTGTAATTAGAATATCTTACGGCTCTACTGTTCATAAGCGAAACTGTTCCGAAAATATTATCAGTTCCCTGAACAACATGAGGAATATCAATTTCCTGATAAGCCTTATCTGTACCTGTCAAATAGTAACGTCCGACAGCAATGTTTGATTCGAGCACACCTGTTTCAATGTCATAAACCGCATTTACTGCCAAAGTACATTTCTCATCATTCTCAACAATCAGTCTGATTGCTTCCTTAAGTCCGTCGTAATCGAGAATATTAAGTATTTCTGCTTTCTTGTGATACAGAATAGGACTCTCAACAGGGGCGGCAGGCGCAGCTTGTGCTGTTGCATCCGCAGTATTACCACTTTCCGTATCCGCTTCTTCAGAATTTGAAGCAACACCCTCCGGAATATCTCCGTTAACCTTAGCCTCTGCCTGTCCCGTAATATCTGCAAACGTATACTGAACTTCCGGAGCCCCCATATCAACTTCAGTAACAGCTTCAAAAGGTGCTTCATCCTCAAGCCTTACAGCCATCATCAAAATATCTTCTTCGTAAACATTTGCGGGATATTTAGCAAGTATTTCATTGGCTTGTTTGTTATTCTCATCTGTAGCGGTTTCCAACTGAGTCTTCTGATCCGTCAGACTCTGTAAAACATCAACTCGTGCCTTCAATGCCTGATTCTCTTTATCAAGAGTTTTCTTCTTCTCCGTATAAGGTCTGAATACAAGAAAGAAAGCTACTACAACAGCAATTATACCAAATACCCCAATCAGTATAGCTCTGTCCCTTTTAGTCATCACATGATTCATTACTCAGCTACCTCCTCTTCTACATCTGCAGTTTCCACGGAACCATCTCCGCTCTCTTCAACTGCAGTGCCATCATCCATCGTAGCTGTTTCATCTGCCTCAGCTTCAAACGGAGCATAAACTGCTTCCAATGTGAAACTTACTACCGAACCGCCCAACTCATTTAATTCTTCATTAACAGACCCTACAGTAACTGATTCAATGCTCTTAAACTTCCTGATTTCCTGAATTGATTTAGCAGCCGCTTCCTTCGATTCAACCTGCATTTCAATAGTAACTTTATCTACTTCCGATGTGAAAGACAATACATTTACCGTCTTTGGCAATACATTCTCAAGTTCGGCAATAAACTTAAGCAAATTATCATTCTGTGTCTGAGTAGTTGCATACATTTGCCTACACTGCTCTAAGTACAAATCAGAATAAACCTTGTTGTAGTAAACTTCACGAATCGGTGTCAATGCCTCATCTCTTGCCCGCAATTCCTCGTTATCCTTTTCCGCTGCGAAATACGGTAGCAATGCATACGCAGCCAAACCGCCCGCAACAACCAGACAAACGATCAATAAAACAAGTGCAATTGCTGTCGGATCGGTACCCACAGCATTTCCTGCCACCGGTTTCCCTTTCTTACCGGTATGACCAATCTTTCTTACTTTGCCCTTCTTCTCACTATGGACATCAGGAATAAAATCCATGGATTCAATTGAAGCACCAATACAGTTGATATATGCACCGCCTTCGGCAAGCCCTTGAAAAATATCAGAACTCTTATCCGACAACCTGTCTACCGGAATCCCCAATTCATTACTCATTAATTGAGTAAGACCTATAAAGGTCTCAGCGTAACCGGTAACATAAACAATATCAACCACATTGTCTGAATTACGCGAATTGTAGTAATCAATAACCCGCATAATAGAACTATTGAACATTGTGAAGGATTCTGCCACGCTCATCCGAAACTGCTTAATCTTCTCATCGCTTCCATCTTCATCATCAGCAACATCAGCATCAATCGAGCAGCGGATACAGGAGCGCATCTGAAGCAATCCGAGTGCTTTCTCATAAGATACACGATCACCGCTTTCCTGCTCCTCAAGATCAATAATCGTATCAATCGCAACATCACCACCGTAAGGTACCGTTCTTTGAAGAGCGACCTTACCGTCACGAATTACCGTGATAAGTGATGAACGTTCATCAACCTTAATTGCCATATACGTTCCGTTCTTAAATACATCACGAATCGCAACGGCGAAACTGTTTGAACTGTAATCAAGGGCTACAATCTGAAGTCCTGCAATCGTAGACATCGTATAGTAACTCTCGAGCAAATCATTAGGTGCAGCAAAAAGAGAAACATGATACTTCTTCGTACCATCTTCTCCATCCTGTGTGTCCAATATTTGATATGTTATCTTACAATTTGATATATCAACGGGGAATACGTCGGTAGCAGAAGCATTGACGAGTTCCTCCAATTTATTTTCTTTAACAAAAGGTAAAGTCGACTCACGACTCGCAATCTTGGCCGATGATATCGAATATATTACCTGTTTAGTCTTAATTCCATGTTTATCAAGAGCAGCCCTCAAAGCATTACCCAATTCCTCAGGTCGTCTGATAAATCCGTCCTCCAACACATTTTCCGGAGATTTAAATTCAAAATTTGCGTAAACCTTTGGTTTTTTGGTCTTGTAATCGACCTCACACACTCGAACAAGCGAGTAACCCAATTCAATACTTAGAACTTTGCTCATCATGTTTTCCTCTCACTCTTTTCCTATAACTTACATGTATTACTCTATGCTTAAATCATCACAAACATAATGATTTCTAGCCAAGGAACCCAAGATACCAATTGATTATCCCGTCTCCCCACAAAAAAGAAAAAAATACGCCAATGGACAAATACGGGCCCATGGCAAGAACATTATTTTCACCCGATATCCGCATTCTGATCAAGTGAATTACGGAACCTACAATACATCCAACTATGAGTGCGAGAAGATTAAGCTTCCATCCAATCATTAATCCGGTTCCTGCCATCAGAAGAACATCACCGCCTCCGATAGCTCTGCCTTTACTTACAAAATAAATCAAATATAGAAATCCGCTAACCGCAACAAGGCCGATTACATATTGTAACCAATTGGAGTAATCCATGATTACATGTATCAGCCCAACGGTTAGAATAAAATTGATGCAACCATACGGTATTTCGTAGGTGCGCCAATCAACAACACTAAGTACCAGTAAAGCCGAAGTAAGAAGGCAATGCAAAATGCTTGTACCTTCATACATGAATTCGAATCTGACACCCCTTGTCAGAAAAACAACAAGCCAAAGGATTCCATTTAAAGCTTCAATGATAGGGTATTGCTTCGAAATAGGTTCCTTACACTTACGGCATTTACCTCTAAGAAATATCCAGCTAAGAAGTGGCACCAAATCGTACCACTCAAGCTGATATCCGCATTTCATACAATGCGATCTTTCAGTCACCACAGTTTCCTTAAGCGGTATCCTTAAGATACACACATTAAGGAAACTGCCAATCAATATTCCAAATATTGCAATTACTATGTAGAATACAATTTCAGGTGACATTTATACTTCCTCTTAAGTATTTTTTATTAGAATGTTGTATTTATAGGTGTTGCGCCAACATCAGTAACATAATTAGAACCTGTTACAATAGCAACACCATTGGTTCCGACACTAACACCAATCGTAAAAGAATTATTCTTATAAGCATTAGATTTAAGCAAAAGATTTTGTCCAACAACATTATTCAACTCATCAGCAAGGTGTGTACCAGCGCCTGTACAAGGACCTGCCGTAGCATTTGGAATAGTAAGAGCAGTAACAGGAGTAGTTTTAACTTCCGCATTAATCGTAGTATCAGCCACAGCAACCTTACATGCATTAGCAACTTCACCGATTGCAGAGTTATCAGACTGAAGTCTTGACTTCTCAACGTAACGTAAGTACTGAGGTGCAAGTACTGCAATAAGGATTGCCATGATGGCAATAACGATAATCAACTCAACCAGTGAAAAACCTTTGTTATTCATTTTCTTCATAATTCCTATCTCCTTTTCGTTTAAAAAATTGGTTAATATATTCTTAAACATCCGCCCCTATTACGGATATTTAATTCAAATTACACATCACAAATATTTTACATATAAGCCTCACATTTGTGACTCAATATTAAAGACTCCCTAACTTACCAAAAAGTATCAGGTTTTTTTATTTTTTTTAATATATTTCATTTTTTATAAATTATCAAGTCCTTCATACATAGATGCCATAGGAGCAAGTACCGCACCGATAAGTGTTCCGACAATTCCCGCAAGTACAATAATAATCATAGGCTCCATTGCCGCCATGAGCGAAGCGGTTGCATTCTCAACCTCTTCATCGTAGTAATCGGCAAGCTTCTCAAGCAAGCCTTCAAGATCACCGGACTCTTCTCCTATTCTGGTCATCTGATAAACCATAGGTGGGAAAAGGCCGCATTGCATAAGCGGAACCGAAAGTGGAGTACCTTGAACTATTTCATCCTTAGCAGCAACCAAAGCATCCTTAATGAGCTTGTTATCCATAATTTCAGCAGTAATTGAAACCGCATCCACTAATGGCAAACCTGCGGCAAGCAACGTACTGAGAGTTCTTGCAAGTCGTGCTGCCGCTGTTTTAATCGTAAGTGCTCCAAACAACGGGAGCTTTAAATTAATCTTGGCAAGAAGCAATTCTCCAAAGGCCGACTTCTTAAATGCCATAAACGCAGCTACAATAACCGCAACCACCAAAATAATAAGCAACCATTTTTGTGCTATGAAATCACTGAGTTTAATTACTCCCTGAGTAATTGCAGGTAATTCCATATCCATATCAACAAACATATCTGAAAATGTAGGGATTACCATTTCAAGCATAACGATAACTACCGCAATAGCAACAATAACTACTATGATAGGATAAATCGCAGCTTTCTTAACCATAGCCTTGATTCTTGCATCTTTCTCAAAATGAGTTGCCATTCGGTCAAATGCAATATCAAGAGAACCTGATGCCTCACCCGCTTCTACCATTGAGCAAAGCAATGAAGGCATGATTTTCTGTGAACGCATTGCTACTGTCAAGGATTCACCTTTCTCAACATCGGATTGGATTTCTCTGATTGACTGTGCAAGCTTCACATTTTCTGTCTGTTCACCAAGCATATTAAGTGAATCGATAAGTGAAACACCTGCCTGAGACATTGAAACGAACTGTCGGCAAAATACAGAGAAAGCTCTCGGATCCGGTCCCTTACTGAATGCGCTTAAATCAATATCTTTTGACAAAGCATTCTGTTCGGTAACCTTAACCGGAATCAACTCCTGAGACTTAATGAGTGCCGCTGCTTTCTCAGCATTATCGGCTTCGATTACATTTGTAACAGTCCCGCCCTTCTTATTTATGGCTTCATACTTAAAACTAGGCACCTATATACCTCCTGTGAAATATGAAATAGTATTTAAAGTTACATGATTTTTCTACTCAAATAATTGTAATCCTGTGCAAAGCTAAGAGCTGTCTCGGCACTGATTTTACGCTGAACGAACAATTCGTAAAGAGCATCATCAAGTGTAATCATACCTGCCTTACGGTTTGTCTGCATCATCGAAGGAATCTGATACGCCTTAGCTTCACGAATAAGATTTCGTATAGCTGAATTAGCTACAAGAACCTCAAATGCAGCACATCGTCCACCAACTTCGGTAGGTAGCAATGCCTGAGAAACAACACATTCCAAAACCGATGCCAACTGAACTCGAATCTGTCCCTGCTGATGTGGAGGGAACACGTCAATAATACGGTCGATTGTACTCGATGCTCCCATTGTATGAAGTGTCGAGAAAACCAGGTGACCTGTTTCGGCAGCGGTTACAGCCGTTGAAATTGTATCAAGGTCACGCATCTCTCCTACAAGGATAACATCAGGATCCTGTCGAAGTGCAGCCCTGAGTGCCGAAGCATAACCTTTGGTATCAAGACCTATCTCACGCTGATTTACAATAGACTTCTTGCTCTTGTGCAAATACTCTATAGGATCTTCAAGTGTGATAATGTGTCCCGCATATCGTGCATTTATTACATTAAGAAGTGAAGCAAGTGTAGTTGATTTGCCCGAACCTGTAGGTCCTGTAACAAGCACAAGTCCTCTCTTCTTTGTAGTCATATTAATAACAGCTTCGGGAATTCCCAAATCCTCCGGTGCCGGAATTTTAAAAGGAAGCAAACGAAGTGAAGCCGCATATGTACCTCTCTGTCTAAATACATTAAGACGGAAACGACCAACACCTTTAAGCGAATAAGCAAAGTCAATTTCACCGACTGTCTCAACCTTCTCCCTCTGCGAGTCGGTAAGAATCGGAGTAAAAGCATCCTTAATATCGCTTGGCTTAAGAATCTCATCATTAAGTTGCAGCAATGTACCGTCGACACGAATCATTATAGGTCTTCCAACCGAAAAATGAACGTCGGACGCTCTTCTCTTCATTGCCAATTCCAAAGCATTTTCTAATTGAATCATCACTAACCCTCCGCATTTTATTTATGAGTCAAACGATACTCTAACCATTTCAGATATTGAAGTAATACCCTCAAAAACAAGCTTTGTGGCACTCATTCTAAGAGTATTCATACCTTCCGACAATGCCACCTCTTTAATTTCCTCTGCCGAAGCTTTCCTTGATATATATGGTTTAAGCTTAGGTGTTATCTCCATAATCTCATATACACCGATTCGTCCCTTAAAACCTGTGTTGTCACACTCATTGCAACCACAAGGCTCATATATCTCGACCACATCATTTGCATCCGCACACAGCAATTCCTTCTGCTCATCATTTGCAATTACCTTCTTCTTACACTTCGGGCAAAGCCGTCTGACAAGTCGCTGAGCAATGATACCAACAACCGCGTCTGCAAGAAGGTATGGCTCGATTCCCATATCTATCAAACGACCGATTGAACCCGAGGTTGAATTTGTATGCAATGTTGATACAACCAAATGTCCCGTGATTGATGCCTGAACGGCAATGCTCGCTGTTTCACCATCTCGAATCTCACCAATCATAATTATATCCGGATCTTGTCGAAGGATTGATCTTAATGCCGCAGCAAAGGTAAGTTCTGCCTTAACATTAACATGCACCTGATTAATACCATCAATATTTGCTTCTACAGGATCCTCAACTGTAATAATATTAACATCTTCTTTGTTCAATTCACTAAGCGCAGTATAAAGCGTCGTCGATTTACCGGAACCTGTAGGACCCGTAACAAGAATTATTCCATGCGGATTAGCCAAAATATGGTCAAACTGTTTCAGTTCATCCGGTCTGAAACCAAGCTGCGACTTAGCTCTTGTAAGTCCGGTTTTACTTGTAAGACGCATAACCGTCTTCTCACCGTATACCGTAGGAAGTATGGAAACACGAATATCAAATTCAAGTCCGTCAACCACCTGTGTAATTCGACCATCCTGAGGTTTCCTCTTCTCGGAAATATCCATACCGCCAATAATCTTAATACGGGAAGTAATTGCAGGAAGTAAGCTCGGATTATATGTCATACGTTCGTAAAGAGCACCATCAATTCGGTATCTGATTCGAACCTGACTCTCCATAGGTTCGATATGAATATCGGATGCACGCTGCCTTACAGCCTGTTCAATCATCTGCTTAACAAGAAGAACAATCGGTGATGAATTTACGTCTTCGGAGAAATCCGCAGCCTCTTCATCATTACCCTTAAGCATCTTCTCACGTTCTCTTGCGTATTCATCCGCTGCATTCTTAACATCTGCTGAACTATAGTAATGATCAATCTGTAATTTAATCTGACGAGTCGTTGCAACTACCGGCATAATTTGCATATTGGTAATAATCGCAAAGTCATCCATGCAGGTCATATCCATAGGATCTGACATTGCAACAAACAAAACATTCGGATTCTTCTCATCAACACCCAAAGGAATTGCTGTATATTTCTTAACAATATCCGATTTAACAAGTGCAATGACCTTTTCAGGAATCTGTAAGCCATTAAGATTGATAAACTTGTAGCCAAGCTGACGACTCAAAGCCTGACATATGGCTTCTTCGGTAGTAACATTGGCTTCAACCATAACTTCACCAAGTTTCTTTCCGCTACCGGCCTGTTTGCGAAGTGCAGCCTCAAGCTGCTCCGGCGTAATAACAGACTGCTGAACCAGAATGTCACCCAATCTTAACTTCTGTCTACCTTTTCCAACTCTCTGAACCATAACCACCTCACAGACTACTTGGATTTTCGTCAGACTGATTGGATTTCATTTAATATAGTAAAATCCCGGTCTGTTTCCTTGTTCTGCTGCTACTTTATCAACAATTCATTAATACTGTATATTATCACACATCGCACATGTCTTTGTCAACTTTGGTATCATATGTGACAATATTCAAAATAATATTATTAAAATTTATAGATATCAAATATAATCACGAAGCAATCATTACACCACTAACTCAAGATTTCTCTTGCAAGATGCCTTACTGCAAGTGGCAGCAACATTACAAAAGAAGCAATTGCGTGAAAGTTTGTCTGCTTTATAAATGAGTTCATCAAGCGGCGTCTTGTCTGCTTCCGTCTCATTACGGTGATTTGCAATTGCAGAACGAATCGCCTCAATCTCTTCCTTAGTAAACCCTGTTCTTCCCAAAATGCCAACGACCATTTCGGCACTTGCCAATTCATGCCTGATTCCATTGCGATATTCTTCTACTCTTCCGATATCATGTAGCAAGGCCGCTGCATATATTAACTCACGATTCACATTGTACTCAAGCTTTGAATTTAATATCGTGGCAATTCGTGCAACACTAAGGAAATGTTCAAATCCATGCAAACAGTAAATCCGTTCACGTTCCAAATTTTCTATTTGATTAACCAACCCGATATATTCAATATCGGCAAGAATTCTGTTTACACGCACTAAATGTTCAAAATTCAA
Organism: Lachnospiraceae bacterium; assembly: GCA_045617445.1. Classification (GTDB taxonomy): domain Bacteria; phylum Bacillota; class Clostridia; order Lachnospirales; family Lachnospiraceae; genus UBA2868. The sequence goes on from JAZLIP010000124.1 coordinate 19,207, forward strand.
CTCAAACATCTGCTATTTACCAATCATTTCAAAAAAATCGTTCTTGTATGTACTATCGATTTTGCAAACTCCGCGTGTAACCATTGTGACCGTTTTACTTCCCGGTTTCTTTATTCCCCGCATAGTCATGCAAAGATGTTCGGCTTCCACCAAAACGATTACACCCTTAGGTTCAAGATACTTCATAATTGCATCAGCAATTTCGGCTGTCATTTTTTCCTGAATCTGTGGTTTCCTTGCAATAATATCAACCGTTCTTGCAAGCTTACTGATTCCGACAACTCTTCCGTTTGGGACATATGCAACATGCGCCTTCCCATAGAAAGGGAGCAGATGATGCTCGCACATTGAATAGAAAGTTATATCCTTCTCCACTACCAAATCCGAACCCTCGGCGGTAAACGTTTTCTTCAAATACTCCTCCGGTGTTTCGGTAAGTCCTGCGAAAATTTCCCCATACATCCTGGCAATTCGCATTGGAGTTTCAATTAAGCCTTCCCTATTTAAATTCTCACCGATTCCCTCAAGAATCAGCCTGACACCTTGTTCAATTTTCTCACTATCCATCTTAACTTCTCCGATGCATAATCAGTTTTATTTATAGCAAATTCCAAAAAAACACTATTAAGTTTACCATACCGAATTTCTTTTTTCTACTTAGACATAAAAAAAGTATTATTTTTTTGAAAAAAAAAGTAAAAGTGACTACATTCTGTAATTACTTTTACTTTAATATGTAACATACGTAACTATTAATTATTAAACCGTCAACTTCAAACTAATCAGCCAAATCATCTTCAAGTTCTCCCATAGCCTGCGTCAGATTCAAAGTATTGAGCGTTCTTCTCCTTCTTCGCATTTCTTCCGATTGAGTAAGAATAAAATCATTAATTTCCTTGGCATTCTTAATATGAAGAAGTTTTATTGTCTTATCGGTAACATCACCCGTAAAACATACAATTGTTCCCAATCCAAAGAAACGCTCACCAAGTGATTTTTCAAGCCTTACATCAAGTATTTTGTACATATAGCATGTGTCTTCCCTCACATTTAAGAATCCTGAATTAATGAGCAATTTTTCTTCTTCAATTGTATACTTCGTAAATGTAAACGGTAATCCAAAAAATTTCCAACGTTTTCTCTCAACATACTTCATTATTTCACCCGCAAAAATTGCTAAACCTTTCTCATATGTAATTTAATTTTGTTATTATTAAAACAGCATCATCATAGCCAATCCATACGGTTCAAAACGACTACTCCAGAAACCCAACCGTATAACTTCATACCTGCTTGTCTCTGATGTTTATCTTACAAATACTTTCTAGTCATAGTTATCTTAATCTGTATTCGTAATCTCGCACTTCGTGCTTAAGCTGCAAAACACAATTTAAATTATAGCATATATTTGCAATTCTTTGTAAACGAAAGTTTCATTCAAACAATTTTATTGTACTATTGAAATTGTTCAAAACAAATACTATAATCACGGTATGCAACATTTCGGGATTACAAATCGCGCCACTTCGGCATTATCCCCAAAAAGAAAAAAGATTATATGGCTGTGAATAATATTTAAAATATGATAAAATTTAAGGAGGATGAATGAATAATCAAGAACAAAGTTGGCATAAAGTAAGCAAACAGGAGTTAAAAAAGCAATGGCATGAAGGTTTCTATGGTGCAATGGAGCTGGAATTCAAGGATGATGCTTCTAATTTAACATTTACAAGAGAACATTATCTAAGTAAAGAGCCACTCCGTATGGATTTATTGGTAATCAAAAAAGAAATCGACAAGCCAATCGTAAACGAAATAGGTCATATATTTAGAAAACACAATGTCATTGAATATAAAAGTCCTAATGATAATTTAAGCATTGATGATTATGTAAAAACCGTCGGATATGCGTGTCTGTACAAAAGTTTGGCAGATACAGTAGATGGAATTGATTTACAAGACATTACTTTAACGCTTGTAAGGGATAGATATCCGCGAGAAATGATTAAAAAATTGTAACTATTCAGAACACCATTCGCAAAATCGCCTTTTCAAGGCTTTTCTTTTGCTCATGTTGTTACTTCGCCATATAAAACTGCTCATAATATTCTTTGCAAGCAAAATATTTTGAGCAGTTTTGCATGGCTCTGAA
>JAZLIP010000125.1:0-24795 GCA_045617445.1 Lachnospiraceae bacterium
GGTGATTTTCATAAAATACAGGCATTATGCTTGCATAAATGACTGTATTTTTGAAAATTTCTTTGGTGAGAACCAAACAGCGAGGAAATCCGTAGGATTTTTGAGCTTGGTTCTGAATAGTTACTATAATTTAATCATTCCAAATCTACCTATTTCCAAGCAGCAGACAAGTTCCCGTTAAGCTCCAATCTGTAACACAGACAACACTACTATGTTAACAGATTACCCACAATAATTGCAACTACTATTCCCGTAATTGCCCCAAACATTACCTGCAGCGGCGTATGTCCAACTAACTCCTTAAGCTTTTTCTGATGAAACTCAAACTTGAATTTCTCAATATTGTCCGGTTGTCTGAAGAAATCCATCAACTGATTAAGAAACACAGCCTGGGTACCGGTTTCACGACGTACACCTCTTGCATCATACATGACAACAATTGCAAAAATCATTGATATTGCAAACTCCGAAGAATCAAGACCGTATTCCATTGCTGCCGAAGTTGCAAGAGCGCACACTGTTGCCGAATGACAACTCGGCATTCCGCCCGAACCGACAAGCCTTTCTAAATTAATTTTCTTGTTGAGTGCGCAATCAATTACCGTCTTGATAATCTGCGCTATTGCCCAACCAATACCGGCTGAAACAAACATCTTGTTACTGAACAATTCTTCTATATAAATCATAAAATTTCTTAACCTGACACTTCAAACTTAGCAGCTTCTATTTCAAACAACTTATTTCATATCCACAATATACTCAGCAATTGCTTTTTCCCAATCTGCATACATATGATTGGTAGTAAGCTTAAACATATAATTCTCAAGCACCGAGAATTTAGGTCTGTCTGCCGATTGCGGATTCATTTCCTTATACTGCTCACTTGTAACAGGAATTACCTCTGTATTTTTACCTGCAAGTCTGAATATTTCCTTAGTAAAATCAGCCCAACTGCACTGTCCTTCACATGTACCGTGGAACAAACCGTAGTTTTCCGTAGGAAGCAAATACGCAACTGCTTTGGCAAGTTCTTTCGTACTTGTCGGAGATCCGAGCTGATCGTTAACGACTGTGATTTTGTCATGATTTTCCGACAAACGAAGCATCGTCTTAACAAAATTCTTTCCATCACCGTAAAGCCATGCAGTACGGATAATAAAATAATTCTCAGCAAATTCCTTCACAAAATTCTCACCCGCAAGCTTAGTAATTCCATACATTGCTTTTGGTCCGACAGCATCAAATTCGGTATATGGCACCATTCCGTCACCCGCAAATACGTAATCGGTAGAAATATGCACCATTTTGGCACCGATTTCCGTTGCCGCAATACTTAAATTTCTGGGACCGATTGCATTTATTTTAAATGCAGCATCTTTCTGCACTTCACATGCATCCACAGCAGTATGTGCAGCACAATTAATTACCGCGTATGGCTTAACTTCTCTGAAAAGTTCAAGACAATCATTAAGATTCGTAATATCCAAATCTTTTATGTTTTCCACTCTGAAATCGGTATTAATCAATTCATATTCACTGTTTCCGGCAAATAATCTGTTTATTTCTCTTCCAAGCTGACCGTTACATCCCGTAATAATTAATTTTTTCATTTCAGACACACCTCTATTCTTTAGTAGTAAATAGTTACTATTCAGTGGTAGGTTTGAACACTTGCACTAATTTTAAAAGCACCTTATAATATTCCACACATATTGTTACCGATACATTGTGTTTCTTTATACGTTACCGGTCAGGGATTGAACAGTAACTTTATACTGTATATTGCGGTATAGAAACACAAACTTAAACAAAATACAGTATACTTAAATTTGTTAACTTTTGCAAGATTTAGAAAGGGATATAAATCCGATATTATATCAGGATTTCTTCAAAATTATGCGTAATTCAAACAGCCGTAATTCCTCAAAAAACAACTCAAACAGGAAACAATCCATCTTTTGTAAGGATAATCTGCCCTACATAATCATATCCGCAATTGCGATTGTGCACTTGCTTATTACCTTTACTACCGATAAAACCATTTTTACCGTAAGTCCTTTGGTAAACCTTATGGATTATATCCTGTGCAAAATCATTACTTTTATGGTTCTCTGGCTCTTCTACTATGGTTTGTACCTGGTGTTCATTCATAAAGACAGGAAGAAAAGCATTCTCAGACGTTCTCTTGTAGCAGCTTTTCCATACTTGCTTGTTATGATTGTTATTTGCATATTTAAGTTGCGTAACGGCTTTATAAGCGGTGACGAAACTACTATTTTAAATAACGCCCTGACACTTACTCATTACATCTGGTTTACTTATATCACTACCTACTACTACATTGTATCAATGATGCTCATCCCCTGTATATATGCAGCTGTTATTACCAAAGTAATCATCGAATATATAATTATCGGCTACATTATGGTTCGTACCATTGATTATTTCAAGAGAAATCAGAACACACCCATACTGCCCGTTAAATGGATCACTTACGGCGGTCTTATAATTCTGCTCTTTTTCTTCTACCCAATACTTGCTTACACACCAAGTGCACACAGATTGCCCATATACCTTCTCTTCTACATTTTGATGGTTACGGTACTTCTTTTTGACAAGCTTTCCAAAGAAAGCTTAACTCTTAAGAAAGCTCTCGTATTGTTACTGCTTGGCTCAATTCTTACTCAATGGCGTACCGAAGGCATTTATCTTATTGTGTTACTTCCGATTCTCATGCTGTTTTCTTATGAAAATTTGAGACACCTTAAACCCTTCGCAGCTTTGCTTGTCTGCTACATTGCAATTCAATATGCAATTTCAATTCCGCAAAACGGAGCAACCGCAGATGAATTGTCCTCTAAGGCAGAAGATCGTATGAAACCATTCTACGCCTATACAATCACAAATATGTTCAGAAACGGTCTTGATTTTTCGAAAAACGGAAATGACTTGGAAATTGTTGATAAGTATATTGCTCTTGAAAATCTCATAGCAATCAATGAGAACCTTGGCGACGCAAACTACGAAGATATTTACATTCTCTTTGAATCCAACGAATATTATGGTGTCAGACCGGAAGCAACAATTACCGACTCCTTTAATTTTATATCTGCCTGCAAAAATATTTTTATCAATAATCCTGATGTTTTCATTCGAACAAGGATTAACGCTTTCATTTATTCGGCACTTCCTTACCATATTGAACTTCCGACAGAAGGAATTAATGCACTCTCACTTGTTAAAGTTGCTGTCAGTACCATCAAAGTCTGCTTCTACAATTTGTTCATTCCTTTGGGAATAGCAATTGTTCTGTGCCTGTACTCATTATTCAGAAAAAGATGGTTCACATTTTTCCTTTTCGGTGGAGTCCTCGCTCATTGGTTTATAGTATTCATTCTTGCTCCGGCATCTTATTTCAAATATTATTTTCCGGTGTATATTACGTCCTATTTCTACGTGATTTTGCTTCTGATTCAATTCATCTACAACAGAAAGAATTCAGTCAAGGCAAAGATACTGGTTTAAGACTATAGCGGTTCTAATCTGCAATCATCATTACTTTGCAGTAGCATTCTTTCTTGTCACGCATAATCTTAAAGCCCTCACATAAATTCTCAGGGCTAAAACGGTGTGTAATCAAAACCGTCGGGTCATATATTCCTTTATGCAATTTATCAAGACAGTAATGCCAATCATCCATTACATTTTTAGTATATGAGGAATTCCAACTTCCCATCAGGGTAAGCTGATTTCTCAGAATCTTCCAGTATGTATCCTTATTGAATTTAATATCCGTATTAGGATTGCCAATCAACATAACTTTACCGGCACGCGCGGCAAGCGAAATAGAATTATCTATAGTATCACTGATTCCGACACATTCAAATACGTAATCGTAATTCCTACCGGAAACAAGTTCCTTCGCATTTCGAATAACATTGTTATTTAATCCATCTATGTAATTTTCTTCTTCAAGTCCCATAGACACAGCAAGTTGCTTCTGAAAATCTTTATTTCCTACGGCATAAACATTCTTAAAACCTGCACGTTTAAGAATCATTACCATAAGTAACCCGATTGTTCCAAGACCATATATCAGCACATTACTATCCTTATAATTACTGAGTCCGACTCTCCTTATAGCATGAACTGCGACACACATCGGTTCAAGCATAGCAGCACTTTCGTAAGATATATTGTCATGCAGCTCTATTACATTCCATTCCGGTACGGCAACATATTCTGCCATGCCACCATCACTTCGCGACCCAAGGTAATCGTAATCACTGCACAATTCAAACTGACTGGCCGCACAGGCACTGCATTTCATACACGGAATCAATGGAAAAACACCTACACGTTTACCAACCATAGATTTATCAATACTGTAAGTTTCCAAAACATCTCCTGCAAATTCATGACCGACAACCAACGGCATTTTATGTGCTCCGTCTTTATAAACTCGTGAAATATCCGAACCGCATATTCCCGCTGCTCTGACCTTGACAAGTACATATCCTTCTTTAAGTTCAGGCTTATCTATATCAATACATTCAATTTTACCGACTTCGGTTAATACGTTAGCTCTCATAACACCTCCGTAATTATTTAGATAAACAAAGCATTTCCTTCATTCTCTGTAAATCATCTACCGTTGTAATCTTTATATTCCGTTCATCACCTTTAATAAGATTAACCTTCATTCCATGCCGCATTGCCGCTTCCGAGGAACCACGAATTAATTTGATTTCATCCGGCAGTAATGCAGTATTCGCTTCAAAATACTCTCCAAAAGTAAAAACTTCCGGAGCCTGCCCGGCATAAATTTTGCTTCGGTTTAAGAGTCTGTCAAGTTGTTTCCCGTTCTCACTGCAATACATCGTATCTTTGCAGGGAAGTACCGGCATCACACCACCACACCCGTCTTTACCTATTTCTTCAAGACAGGCTTTAAGCAATTCATCCGTAACAAATGGTCTCGCAGCATCATGGATAATTACATTATCCGATACCGTTGCGGTTTTTTCAATATATTTTAGCCCACAATAAATTGACAATTGTCTCTCAGCACCGGGTAGAGCAAAGCCCATAAATTTGTCCCCCGGATTCATCCTTGATTTCTGATTGTTCACGTCAGGATTTTCAACAATACCGGCAATCGCCGCTTCAATTTCGGCCTTCCATTTTGGATCTGCCACAATAACAACCTTATCAATTGCATCGCACAGAAAAATCGTTTCAAGACAATAAGAAATAATCATCTTACCGTTTATCTTCAAATATTGCTTGGGTATTTCTGTACCAAGACGAGTACCGACTCCACCCGACAAAATAATTGCATAATTCATTTGCAATCACCATCCTTAACTGTTGCTTTTACACATTATGTAAACTTAAGTTTCCTGATATTTTCAACAATCTCCGCATAAGATTGGTCATGTCCAAACAGCAATGTTGTTCCAAGAACAAAGCCGTCAACTCCCTTTGGCGCAAACTCCAGAATTTTTTCCGAATTACAGGCACCATCCCAGAAAATTTCGAAATTGCATTCCTCTTTAAGCGGCATAAGCTTGTCATATTTCTTACTTACATACGGCAGATACATTTGAGCTGCATTACCGGGATTAACCGACATAACAAGAACTTTATCCACAATTTGAAGCATTTCCATTACCGTTTCAACACTTGTTCCGGGATTTATTGCAATTCCGGGAATCATTCCGGCATTTATTATTTTCTGCAGAGTTGTGGACGGATGATATTCCGCCTCAGGATGAATATATACCGTATCACCGACTCGTAATTTATCAAGAAACAAATGAATATTGTTGTTTGGATGTTCAATCATTAAATGTACATCAAGAGGTTTCCTTGTTGCACCGGCAATATAAGACATATCATTAAGCGACATCGCGTAATTTGGAACATACCTTCCATCCATGATGTCAATATGGAAAGAATCAATTCCCGCTTCATCCAATGCCTTTACCTCTTCACTCAAATTCCCGTAATTGGCACACATCATTGATGCCAGCAATTTAAATTCCATTTAAGCCTCCCATTCTTATCCCCAAATTTGTTTCACAATTAATTTACCGTTACTGTTCAGTCCCTGACCGGTAACAATTTACCCCCACGTATCCTCAATATTCACTTACGGAGCGTATACCTCAAATTATGCTATAGTCTTGTATCATCACCGGTTTTCCTGAATTTCTAAACAAATGCGCTGCCAATCCTGCATCCCCGAAAAAAGCATCGCACTCCTTGGCACAATCAGCATATTTCTCCCGATTTCCAATCATAAGGCTAATACCTTTTTCTTCAACAAGCTCCTGCAATCGCCTTATTTCTTCCGGAACCAAAGTCTTCATTTTGGTGTATGACACTTCATCTACCACAATTATCAAATTAAGTTTCCCGGCAGACAGAATCACGTCAATCGAATTCTTAATCTTTCGTATTGCATCTTCCTGCAATCTGAGTAAATACCCAACTTCAATATAGTAAAGTACCGTCTTTTTCTCCGAAGCAGTGACACTAAATGACATCTCGCAGTTTTTTTGCGTTTCCACATCAAATGCTTCAATTCTCTTTTCCCAAAATTCCTTAGGTATTTCCGGTAACCATTCTGCTAATTTTCCAATATAATTTGCCCTCATATTTTCCGTAGGCACAATCACTCTGCTTGCATATACGACTCCGGGCATACATACATAGTACTTAAGATTTGCGTACTCTCTCTTATTTTGCTCATTGAATTCATCCGGATTAAGATAAGGAATATAAATCAATTCCTCCGTCACATTCCTAAGATTTCGGCTGTAGAAATACGGTGGAACGGACAATGTTTCATTGAATTCATCAAACGGAAACTGAAAATATATTTTCTCAGGATGTCTTATCTCATATTCATATTCATCATATTTACACACATTACTGAGCTTGTCGTATTCTTCATAATCAAGCTTCATATCACGCAGACTGCCATCGTAATTTTTGTAATAAACCGGCAATGGAATAACCGAAACTTCAACATCCTCATCTGACATCAGTTTCTCATATTCTTTTCTGTAAACTTCAAAATACTTACCACCGACACATAAAAATACTGCTTCCGTACGTTTACTAAGTTTATTTTTCAATTCGGCGACGCTACTTATCAAATCCACGCCTTGAATTTCTTCGGACGTAGCGTAAAGATATATTTTCTCACACAATTCCTCAATCAACTTAATCAGGTCGTAATTCTCGCCTTTTATTGCCTCAATATAAGTTCCGAGATCTATCAGTAATTGCTGAAAATCCTGCAATTTATCCAGCGTTTCATCATTAATATCTTTTTCCTTTGGAAGTTCTCCGACTATCCTCTCTATTTCTTGAATACATGAAAGGATAGTTTCCTTATATGTCATTTTTGTATTTTCATCATTTACTTCACCTGTGTTATTTGAATTGCCGCCATTTCCACCGGCACTTGCTTCCTCCAAAATTTTCTGAACATTAGGCCGAAATTCCGGGTAATCAATATCAAACTGATTGATGAAATCCTTTTTCTGCTTGATAAAATACGGATATCCGTGAGCACCTGTATTTTTGTACAACACCATATAATCGTTGTAATGCATTCTCAAAATATAATCGTAATTAAGCGGAACAGGTATCGTACCCATTTCAAAAGGCAAATCAACACTGTCCGCGTAACAACAGGCAGGCATGATTTTCGTTGAATTCAATCCCCACGGCATCATCTGAACAACGTTTTTCGCATTCTCTTTCGGAAAACTTGCGAAAAGTTCCGTTGCCTTAATATCAAGTTTTCTTCTCAATTCATTAGGATTTGTTTGAAAAGCTATTTCTATTCCGGTAACCTGATTAATTTCCTTAAGTCTCTTTTTAATCATTTCAGAATCTATATTACCGGCGCAAATATCATCGGAAAGTTTAAGAAGAAGCTTGGCAGAACTGCACATTAATTCCTGTTTCTTAGGATCGTTTGACATATAATCCAAAACAAAAATATCCACACAAGCCACGAAAGGAAAACCGTGATATTTCTGAAGATAATCCTTCTCAAAAGATATTCTTGATGAATTAACAACATTTGCAAGAAATTGTTTGTGCGTATCCCTTGTTTCCAAATTGTAAACTTCAAATTCCTCCGGCAACTCACTCATTGCAATCTTACAGAACTTGTTGTAATCATCTCTTAACATACAGATATCAAGATCATCATCCCACGGAACAAAACCGCCATGCCTTACTGCTCCAAGAAAAGTTCCCCAATCTGCAAAATATTTAATTCCATGATTTTTACATACCCTGTCAATTTCATTAAGCACCATAAGCTCAGCCGCAAATGCCTGCTTAATTGCCGCCGGAATATAGAAACCTTCTCTTATTTCATCTTCATAGTAATCATCTTCGATGTTGAATCTTGCCATTATTTTTCCACCATCTTAACCATTATCTCTTCTATCATGAATTCAAAATGCTTACGTATCTTTAAGTTTAACCAACCCAATTCGAACAATTTCGACTTATATTATATCCAAACATTTAAGCAATTCCTGCAATCTGCTCTCGTAAGAATAATACTTCTCGACTTTTCGCTTACCACGAATTGCAATTTCTCTTCTTATATCGTCATTTTTTAAATAAAACTGTGCCTTTTCGTACATATCTTCAATGCTGTCATACATTGCAACTTCTTCACCGTCTATAAAATTCTCCGCAAGTTCCTGCTGGTAATTTGTAAGAAGGAAACCGCCGGCACCCATTATATCAAGCATTCTAAGTGAAATCCCACTCTTGATTATTCGTAAAGATGCATTCAAATTAATTTGGCTCACCTTAAATACCTTGGGCATTTCATCATAATATTTTACAGTCCCCATATAAGTTGCATTCGTAAGAAGCGGATTCTGCTCACTTGAGTAATACTTAACCTTGAAATGATTGGAAAGCAATTTAAGTGCAAGAATCCTCTCATCGCGCGTAATCTGTGCCGCCAATGCAAACGATAAAGCCTCCTTTGAAATATCAAAAGTCGCATTTATACCTTGCAATACCTCATCTGTCAGCACATCATCTATCATATAGTAACCATAAATTTTCTGCTGCGCATTCTTAACCGCTTCCAAAAATCCCTTGTAGTAATCAGTCACATGATTGTAAATAAGACCATAGGAAGACTTATAAAGGCTACCCACAAAGCTTATTTCGGATGAGTAAAGGTCAGTTTCACGTTTCGTAAGCTTAATTCTCTCAAGTCGCTTGCAATTTACGGAAAGCGGCAAATGAAACACATTATCGAATCCTTTGTTTTGATAATAAGCAGCCTGAATTCTGTCATACATAAACACTTTGTTACACGGCAACCCTAACGTTTCCTCAATTCGCGGAACATCAAGGGGCGCATCATAGCACCATGCAATATATTTCAAATTCCGTCGCATACAACATTTCGCCACAAGCGGGAAATAATTCGTACTGTACACCAAATCATATGCCGCTTCTTCCAGAAACTTGCTAAATCTATAACAAAAATAATCATCATCATTCATATCGGAGAATTCATAAGAAACAACCCTCGTATCAATACCCGCATCGGAAAACATTTCAAGTATATCTCTATGAGTATATGAACCTATACCCCATTCAAAAATCAAAATCTTCATTGTATGCCACCTTTGTTTAGTTACTCTTTGGTCCCTGACGGTAACACTACTACCGAATTCTTACATAGCAGGGAAAATACTTACGGTGTTACATAACGACGTTATATATCGTAGTTATGTATCTATGTTATATAATGCCGTTATGTATCATAGTTATGTATCGGTGTTATATATCAATGTTATGCATCGTTTCACATTTCCTTTTCACATTATTACTTTTCACTCATCCGATATTTACTACTACCGAATTCTCGCATATCGTGGCGAATGATTATGTATTTACATAACAGTGTTATATAATGATGTTATATATCAATGTTGTATAATAGCGTTATATATCATCGTTACATATCAATGTTATATATCGTTAAGGTCACTCCCTACACAACTATCGCTACTGTTCAGTCCATGACCGGTAACAAGCCAAAATGCATGCGTAGTTACCTTTGGTAATGCATTTTTTGCCATCGAATCATGTTCTTACGATTGGAACAGCAAGTGTTCCACCTGCCACTAAATAGTAACTATCTTTCTATGTTTTTCAATAATTTCAAGAACAAAATCACGCATTGCTTCCCGATTTTTCTCCCTATCCGCATCCATTTTAGCCTTGTAATCAACTTTACAGAAATTATACAAGTTCGGAATCTGCATATATTTATTTCGTAGTAATTCTATATCTTCACCGGAGCGCACGTAAGTAAACATTGAGCAATTCTGTAGCAGAAATAATTCGCCTGAATGTATATCGGTTTTTTCAAAAATAATATGCATGCACTTGCATTTTAAACTGTTAAGGGCAAGGGTATCACCCGTAGAAAGAATATTAAACAATGTACAATCAAATGTAATCAGCAAATCCGGTTCATTGCTTCTTAACTCTGTAAAGCAAGCATAATCGGATTTTTTCGGATTAATATCCAACACCTCTACCTCTATAGTACCTATGAATTTCGAAACGAAATTCATTATCTCAGGATTATCCTTACTTACAGGTACATCTCTTATTTCACAAATAACTCGTGCTAAATCCTCTGCCATTACTTTATGATATTTGTACTTAAGCGAATTCGTAACCACAATCACTCTTAAATTTTTTCCATTCATATTACCCATCTTTCTGCGAAAAACACCAATGCGTCATGAAACAGGCGCACTGACCTTTGCTATATAATTATCTGACTTCTGATATCATCTCTCTTACTCTGTGTATATAGGTATGTTGCTCCATTGTTTTTTTTCTGCCGTTTGATGCAATTTGTTCTCGAATGTCATCTCTTTGCAGATAGAAATTAAGCTTATCAAGCATTTCCTCTTTAGAAGAATATGCAGCATAATCCTCACCTTCAACAAAACAATCAGCAAAATCCGCCTGATAATTGCTAATAAGGAATCCACCTGCACCAAGCACATCAAATGCTCTTAATGGTACGCCCGTATGAATACTTCTCAACGTAATATTCAGATTGATTTTGGAATTTCTATATACAAAAGGTGCGTAATCATAGTAATCTACCGGTCCATGGTTACATACTCCCGGCAAAGAAAAGTTCTCATCCTTTGTATACAAATCCATACCGTATTTTTCACCAATCAGGTTAACGAAATCGTATCTTTCCCTCGCAGTAATTTCACGATTAATGACATATTCCCCAAAGAAATACTCCCTCTTTGCCACGCTATCGGAATCAGGTTTCATTGGCAAATCAACATACATTGCATCCATTAATTTCTCATCAAGCATGCTTTCCACAAAGTTGTAACCATAAACCATACTTTGTGCTGCAATTACGCCTTCAAGATAACCTCTTACTTTATCACTTATACTTGTAAGACGTCTGTAAAAGGTATGTTCTTCGTTGTAAAGAGAACCGACAAAAGAAATATCTGTTTTGTTATACCATTTGGATTTGGCAAACAACGCAAGCCTGTTCTTATCGGATAGCATCGCATTAAGCCTTATGCTATTTGCGGCCAAAGGCAGATAATGCACTGTTTTTATTCCGTTTCGATTAAATTCTTCATATACGGATTTATCAAAAACAAAAATATAATTCGTATCAAGAATCACACTGCAGGAGTAAATAAGTACAAAAGGACTATCATAAATCCAGGAAATATAAGGTACTCCTGCCTTGTTACTTGAGTAAGCAATCGGAGGATAGTAATTAAAAGAAAAGATTACGGCAGGATTAATCTCATATATCTCCTTAAGTAATCTTCTCTCCAGCTCTTCTTCATGATAAATATCCAAGGAAGAATAAGGCACCGAAACAACCTCTATGTCAAGAGCTTCAAACGCCGCTTTAATATCTTCATTTCCGTAACTTTTCCATTCAAAGAACAGTAATTTCATACTTCCTCAAATCCTCCTGCCTGGTAGTACTTGTTAGTTCCATGGTTTACCAAATCAATTAGCTGCGAACCGACGGAATTAACTTTTGCAGAATAGTCCTGTAATTGAATCTATCATTAATTGCCTGCATTCCGGCTTTCGCAATTTCTGCTCTCGCATCTTCATGACGCAAGTAGTATTCAATTTTGTCCATACATTCCTCCATAGACTGATACACAACTATCTCTTTATCTATCGCAAATTCCTCTTCAATTTCTCGCTGATAATTGCTTAAGCAAAATCCACCGCAGCAAAGGATATCGAGCACTCTTAAAGGAATTCCCGACTGAATTGATCGAAGGGTAATGTTAAGATTGATTTTGCTGTTCTTAAATACCGACGGCATTTGTTTACTGTAATCCACATAACCTTTTAATGCTTCGCTAAGTTTCGTATCTTCTACTTTCGAACCTGAATAGAACGCGAAATCATTTACACCTGACGCAATCTCCGAAAGCAATTGCTTTCTCTCAAGAATTGTAACCTGTTTTCTTAACACTATCGCCTGAAGAATGTATTCCACATCCTCAAAGTAATCATCACCCGGCAATAAATCATTTGTTCTCAAAATCTTCTCATAATATTTCAATCTGGCTTCTTCTATATCTCCGCTACTATCTCTAAGAAAGAATTCAATATCCTTTGCAGAATAATTAAATACTTCTCTTGCAACCGCATCATCCATTTTGGACTTTTCCAAATCACTTACCTTAAGCGTATCGTAGTAGCTATGCTCATCTGTATAAAGTGAACCCACAAACGAAACGTCTGCTTTGTATTTTCTGTCATTTGCGGTAAACATTTTACCGTCAACCGGTATCGGAATGTAACTTACTGTATTTATTCCCATCTTTCCAAATCTTTCAACAAGATTCCTGTCAAAGCACCCTACATGATTACAATTGTAAACGATTGTTTTCGCAAACAAAGTAAGATGCGGGCAATCATAAACAAGACTGTAATACGGAATCCCCACAACATTACATACCATCGAGATTATAGGAAAATAATCAAATGAAAAAACTGCTTCAATCAATGAATTATGTATCGCATTAATCATTTCCGATGCCAAATCCAAATCTTTCGTATAGTGAACGCATTTTCTGGAAAAAACAGTAACTTCATGTCCTAACAATTTCAAATTTTCTTCTGCAATGAAATCATTTAATCGATTCCATTTATATAGCATTATTCTCATCAATTATTCCTTAATTACACAATTTTTCTAATTGTTCAAATACAAAGTAAGCATTTTCTCAACCGAATCCAATACTCCAAATTTTGAAGCTCTCGTAATGATATCCCTTAATGCTGTCTGTAGCAGATTGTTTTCAATATAAATATCTTTGTATTCAGCAAGTAAAGTACATCTTGAATTAAAATATTCACCAAGATTCGAAGAAACACCATCAAAGCCGATATTTACAACCATCAAATCTTCATCAACAAAACCAACTTTGTTATTCCTTGCAAAACGAATAGCAAACTCCCAATCTTCCAGACATTTCCGGTTTTCATCAAATCCACCTGATTCAAGAAATTTATTCCTGTTCACGACCATCGTAGGTGCACCGATTGAATTTCTTATGAGCAATGGCAAGAATATATCTCCCGAAAGACTTAATCCGTCATTTCTGCTTGGGGTAGAACCTTCTCGTCCGTCTTCATATATAGATTTGTATCCGCAATATACCATTAAACAATCTTCATTTTCCTCAAGGTATTTCATTTGTTTCCAAAGCTTATTAGGAAGCCAGCAATCATCACTGTCATGGAATGCAATCCACTCATAAGAAGCCGCCTTAACACCTTCGTTTCTTGCCTTTGACGGTCCCCCATTCTCAGAAAGTAAAATGTACTTTACACGTTCATCTCTAATGCTTTCAATTACCGATCTTGTACTATCCGTTGAGCAATCATCAACAACAATCACCTCAAGATTAGCGTATGTTTGGTTCAACACGCTCTCAACCGATTCCTTTATTCTGTTTTCCCTATTGTAGGTTGGAATCACTACACTGACATATTTATCCTTCAAACCAATGCCCTCTCAAATTCAATTTGCAAGCAAACTATACACTTTTGATCAGATATTCCGCGTATCTTAAATCTAACTCATCATCAATATCTACAGAAGAAATACTGTCCATAACATACGAATTACTCTTCTTCGTATATATCGTTCCCTCTTTAAGAAAGCTTGCAACCTTTGAAAAATAGATTGCACCGTTTAATCTATAGTACGTGGAATTCATTTGTCTTGCATATTTGGTTTCATCTTTTAGGAATCCATACATAGAGCCGTCTTCCGGCAGAACATTGCATGTATTAATTGAATGCTCAAGTTTACATAAAGAAATAACAGAATCTGCATTCTTTTCAAGCATTTTTTCATAGGCTTCTTTGATATGATTTGAATTTCTAAGTGGAGATGTCGGTTGAAGTACACAAAAAGCATCAAATTCCTTACCCATTTCTTTGTATTTTGAAATCACTTCACGTACAACATCCCAAGTCGAAGCAACATCCGTTGCATTTAATTCATCACGAAGAAAAGGTACCTTTACACCTTGAATCTCTCGTGCAATCGCAGCATATTTTTCAGAATCGGTAGATAACATGACTTCCTTAAAAACACCCGAATTAACTGCTGCCTCAAGAGTATAATGAATAAGCGGTTTCCCGTTAACCAATCTTATATTTTTATCCTTCAATCCTTTCGATCCGCTTCTCGCCGGAACAATTGCCAAACACCTCACTTATTTTTCCCCCAGAACATCTAATAATAAATTAAATATCATAAAATTTCTTTTTAAGATCGATTTTTTCCTCTTCAAGAAATTTCCTGACAATCTTTAATATTTCATCCGAAGTATTGCCATCCCCGAAAAGCAAAGTACTATCGGCCACTACTTTACCGAATTCATCACTTAGCGCTTTATTTATTGCAGCTACAATTTCCTGTTTGTTCAATGTGCAATTAACAACCGAAGCCGACATTAATCTGCCTTTCTGCCTATCACCGATATTTACCGTCGGTACGCGGAGTGCCGGAACTTCAATTATTCCGCTGGATGAATTTCCCAAAACAAGCAATGAATATTTTACAGCGGATAAATATCTTAGCATGCCAAGTGAAGTGCAAACATACCAATTAGGATGACTCTTCGCTTCCTTATCCCATATTTCGTTAATATATCTTCCGCCGGCATCAGCATTTGCTTTAGTAATCAGAAATTTCTTATCAGGAAATTCCTCCATAGCATAAATAAGTTCATATACATCATCCTCCTCGCAATTTAGCGTAACGGGATGGTAAGTAACTACAAAATATTCCTTCTTGGAAAGTTCGAAATTAATGCTCAAACTTAACTCATTAACGGTCATTAATTTCTGTTTTAAAACATTTTCAATTCCAAGCGCTCCAACATTAAAAACTCTCGCTTCTTCCTCACCGAGTTGAATTACTCTTCTCTTATATTCCTCACAAGCGGTAAAATGAAGATAACTCATCTTTGTAATCGAATGACGAATAGCATCATCAATTGCACCTTCCGTAAGCTCTCCACCATGAAGATGTGCAACAGGTATTTTCAGTAACATGGCAACAACCGTCACCGCAAAAATCTCATATCTGTCGCCCAAAACAACTACTAAATCAGGCTT
The DNA here is from genome assembly GCA_045617445.1 of Lachnospiraceae bacterium. Taxonomy (GTDB): domain Bacteria; phylum Bacillota; class Clostridia; order Lachnospirales; family Lachnospiraceae; genus UBA2868. The sequence continues at coordinate 15,742 of JAZLIP010000125.1, forward strand.
CAATACAGCAAAATAACCCGTAAATTTTCCAATTGCATCACTTACGGCATAAGAAATATTACTATCCTCATCGCCACTCACATCTATAGGAATCCCCTTATATTCTTTACCAAAATCCTTTTCTATTTCATCTGCCGTACACCCGAAATCCTTCGACAAATGGCTTCCGGTAACAAGCAATTTAAGTTCAAAGAAACTATCTTCTCTTAATTTTAAGAGAAGCGGCCTAAGCAACCCGTATTCTGCTCGTGAACCCGTAACAACACATATTTTCTTACTCATTAGAATGCCCTAGTAATTATTTTACTTATTTCCCCAAATGGGAGTCTTTAATTCAAAAGTTCCATCCGGTTTCTTATCAAAAATATCCATGTTATATAAATTATCGATTATACTGTAGAACTCACTCTCTCTATATCCAAGGAACTCACAGAAATCCCTCACACATTTTGGATCAAGCTTAGAATCATGTGTTTTTACAAGTTCAATTGCCTCATCACGACCAATTAAACCGTAACGAACCATCCTTGCTGCGTAATCAGTTGCAGATGCATGTCCGAATTTAGGATATTTAAGCCACGGATGCACAAGATACGCCCTGGAATCCACCTGATCAAACTGTTCAACATGATGTGTTCTTTCCCATTCACCTGTCAAATCATGGAAACCGTGCTTCTTGGCAAATTCATAATTTGAGAAACTGTTCCATTCTACAAAATAAGATACATATGCCGGATCCAATTTATCCAAATCCGCATTCTCAGGTGCTCTTGTCAAAACAAGATCTTTTACTTCTACGCCGGCATTTTCAATTAACTCATTTTCATCTATTCCAAGCGCAACACCGTTAAATAACTGCTCCTTCGCAGAATATGTTTCCTTACTGTAATCTCCACCATATTCATAACTTACATTCTCGCCATAAATAAGCAATGGTGTATTAAATTTAAGTGCCATATGAAGCGGGTAAGTATATATTAGTCTGTCAATATACCAGGTTGGTTTCCCGTATTTTTCAAACATATACCTCATTAACTTCTTCTGAGCGCGTCTATCAGGCTTTAAGCTTATAATATTGCAGCCAAATTCCTCAGAAATATTTCTAAGATTATGCTTTCCGGCTTCTGTCATCGGGAAATTATCTTCCACACTGAAGAGAATAGGATTCATATGCATGACATTTTTCATCAAATGCACCTGATAATGCGAATCCTTCCCTCCTGATACAGCAATGGCGCAATCATACCCATCTCCGTTCATCCCACGATATTTATCACACAATTTCTCGAATTCTTTAAATCTTAATTCCCAATCTATATTTTTTCGATTATCATAGGCCTGACAGGCAGAGCATACACCTTCGGCATTAAATTTTATTCCCGGTCTTGTATCCGGCATTACACATCTTGTACAATATTTCATATTCGATTTCCTCATCTATACCAAACTATTCACCATACAACTTAATTCGCATTTTTTCAAGTTCAGACAACTGCCCCATATCCATCCACTCATTTTCACTTACAGGATATACAGATACCTTTCTTCCCTTGGCCTTTTGAATATTAATTATATCCGGAAATCCAATCGGAACATTATCTTCAATATCTTCAAGCACCTCAGGTTCAACAATATACATTCCCGTATTTGTTAGAAATGATAATTCCGGTTTCTCCCGCATAGCTTCTATAGACGCATCCTCACCCATTTCTATCACACCGTAAGGAATTGTAATATTCTTATACGCGCATATCATAGTAATTACGTTTCCGCTCTCTTTATGAAAACGTATCATACTTTCGTAATTTGATTTAAGCAAAATATCACAGTTTGTAAAGAAAAATGTCTCTTCTATTTTTCCCTTAAGGAAGCATAATCCACCACCTGTTCCAAGCGGAGCCTCCTCATCATGCCATGTAAGATTGTATTTATGCTCGCTTTCCTTAAAATATGCCTTAACAAGCTGCTTCTTGTAATTAACGATTATATGGAAATCATAGCAACCAAATTTCTCATATTCACGCATAATATGTTCAATAATCGGCAAATCACCTACGGGAATTAATGGCTTTGGAAGAACCTTTGTAAAAGGATCAAGCCTTGTTCCTCTTCCACCTGCATTAACAACAACCGGCACCTTTAACCGGTATATTTTCTGGTATAAGGAATCCTCTCCCAAATATACGTCGGTAAATTCTCCTAAATCGTTAATAATCGGAATTGCTATATAATCCTTCCGATCATACAGTCTTCTTGCTTTCTCAATACTTGACGCCGATAAAGGCTTAAGGTTTCCTGCATTTATCGCCTTATCCGAAAGATTTCCTCCGGAAATCAAATATCTCCTTATATCACCATCCGTCAAAGTCGCCACAAGCTTTGCTTCATCGGTTATAAAGAGAATCTTATACTCCGAATCATCTAACTTACGCATCGCAGTTTTGATTGAGAAATCACTGTCTATACATAATTCTCTGTAATCCATTTGCCCCTTACCCCACATAGTTATATCTTACTTACCACCGCACAGTATTCAATACTCGCTCGTTAAATATTATATATATTGGCTTTATATTTATCGAGATTATTCCTAAGAAACTCTATTGTTTCCACAAGACCTTCTTTAAAAGAATACTGTTGCTTCCAATCTGTCAATTCATGAATTTTAGAATTGCAGCCAAGCAGTCTGTTCACTTCACTCTTTTCCGGACGTAATCTGATCTCATCACACACTACTACTGCCTTGGGATTAATTTGTTTAATCAATTCATTTGCAAGCTCACCAATTGATATTTCCTTCTGGGTTGAAATATTTATTTCCTGACCGATTGCTTTACTTGACCTATATATCTCATAGAAACCGTTGGCAGTATCTTTAACATAATTAAAATCCCTTGTTGGAGTCAATGAACCAAGCTTAATCTCTTCTTTGCCGGTAAGAAGCTGGGTTATTATAGTAGGAATTACCGCTCTTGCAGATTGCCGTGGGCCAAATGTATTAAAAGGTCGTACTATAGTTACAGGTAACTCAAAGCTACGATAGAAGGATTCTGCCAGCCTGTCAGCTCCGATTTTGGTTGCAGAATATGGTGATTGTCCCTGATATGGATGATTCTCGTCTATCGGTACATATTTTGCAGTTCCATATACTTCGGAAGTGGAAGTAACCAGCACCCGTGAAACGCCCAATTCACGTGCTGCCTGCAAGACATTAAGAGTTCCTGTAACATTTGTTTCAACATAAGTTGCAGGAGAATGGTAACTGAAAGGAATCGCTATCAATGCTGCCAAATGAAATACTCCGTCACAACCCTTCATTGCTTCCTTCACACCATAAGCATCTCTTATATCCCCTGAAAAAATCTCGATGCTCTCTTTAATATCATTAGGTAAAGTATCTATCCATCCCCAATTACTGCAGGAATTGTAATGAACAAACGCCCTTACTTTTTCACCTTTTCTTACAAGCAATTCAGTTAAATGACTTCCGATAAATCCACCCGCACCCGTTACTAATACCATTTGCTGCACCCTCTTTTCTGTTTTCAAACATATTAAGTCAATTTATCAAAATACTTCTTCTCTTCAATGTCTTTTAGTATCCACTCTGCCGCTATTTCAATTGATTTAGCATGAGATAAACCAAGAATACAAGCTTCCGTTAATTCATCCTTAACATCTTCTTTACTATCAAAAGCCCCAACCATAACATTGTGAATCGAACCCTGAATAAGATAATTAACGTAAGCCATAGCACTATTATCATCTATTTCTTTGGATAGCTTCTGATTACTCTTAAACAGCTTGCTTAGCTCATTATTATCCCGATTTTCACGCCCTGCCAAGGTAAGCATCCTATCGTAATTCTCCGCACTTTTCTTGGCTGATTTATGAATCTTGCTGATTTCCTTAGGCAAATCTTTGATATATTCTATGATATCTCTCCGCTGCTTATCATCAAAAAGCTTCGCACAATTACCTGTGTATTTCTTTATATCGAAATCAATTGTACATTCTTTTTCTATCGATTCCTTAAGCGGCATCACAATACTGCCTTTAATATATGCACCGCCTTCGGTAGAATCAATCACCGTAATATCCGGATTCTGTTTAATTGCAGCCTCAAAGCTTGATTTATACAGAAGAAAAAGTCTGCTTGACCTTACGGTATTTCCAAATATATCCTTGACATATAAAGTTTCCGCCTTCATCTCAGCATCATCATCAAAAGCCACATTATCGGCATGTGCCTTGTTATCCGTATATGCAAGATCCTGACCGCACAAAATAAATTTCTTAATTCCAAGTGAACAAAGTATAAAAAATGCTCCGGTTGCAACCGAACCTCCCTCACGCATATCCCAAAGATTCATTTCAGAATTCACATTATAAAGATATTTAATGATATGTTCATTATTGGCAAAAGTAATATATTTAATCTGATTTTCCTTGAAGGTATACGGCGGCAAAGTCAAATCACCAATAACTGCAATATCGCTTACCCGCTCATCAGCGTAATTTGCCTCTGCCTTAGTAGCATCTACGGATACATAAATATCCGGAATTATCCCTTCCTTTAGCAATACCATCAATGCCGAATCAACAGAAACAATCAATGCCCTGCCTTTAGCTTTACGTAATTCATTAATATTCTTTGAAAGAGACGGTCCCGATGCAACAATTATTGCAGTAAGTCCCTCCGGCAAATTATCTTTAAGTGAATCAAAGGAGTAACTATCAACAAAAACAGACATATTTTGCATTGTATTTAAATAAAATCTTCCACCAAAATACTCAAGCACCCCCCTATCTGCACTTACCCTTAACATTCCGGTTCGAATTTCAGAATAAAATTCCTTAAACATAGAAGAATAGAGAGTTGAGTAATTAGGATATTCAACTACGGAAACACCTTTTAAATTAGCGTAATCAACCTGAGAATATATTACTTTTTCCAATGTTTTTTCTTCAAAATCATATACAAACAATTTCACGTTCTCATTTGAAAACAACTTGGAATAATCAATAACTTCAAATAATTTAATCAATCCTTCCAAAAAAGGTTCAACTACTAAAATATTATACGTAACGTCTTTTGGAATGCTGTTTATAAGCTTCCTAACATACATTCCGTTTCCAAGACCCAAAATGATATAAGTCTGATCCTTAAACGTACTCTCATACTTTTTATACCATGCATCCAAAATGCTTTCATTGGAATATATTGATTCAAGTTGATACAATACCCCATCTTTATCTGCGCAAAGTATTTCTCTATCGCCAACATCAACCATTTTATATTCAATAGTCAATTCAGGCTCTTTATGTAGTTTTCTATAATTCTCAATTGCCTTACTAAGCTTCGGACGTTCCCCGACAATTGCTTCTATATTTTTCGTAAGAATTGATTCAGGCATTTTGTCTATCCTCCAAGAATTTTCTAATTTGATTAAGAGCTTCCACCGTTTCTATTTGGAAAACATCCCATTTCTCAAATTTATCCTCGGATTCCAATGCCGAAAACATCCTCTTTAATTGTTTAGTCCAATATTGCTTCCCTTCGGAATCCAAATTAAGTTCCTCTAAATCATATAAAGCAATGATTCTTGGAAATACGGAAGATATTGCTTCGACCAGAGCCACCGAGGTTTCTGCATTATCATCATTGGCAATGCCCATATTCGCATTACAATATATTTTTATAGTACCGGTTAATTTGGCGATATCTTCAATTAATTTATCCACAATTTCTCACCTTGAATTCAAATTTCTATCTTACACTCAAATACCTTTATAATAAAGCAATTAGCATTCATATGTCTGAATAGCACATATCCTAACCAACTACTGAATATTACTCTATATTATACAATAATTCTCACCTTTAAGTCCATAAATCAAGATATATATAAACCACTCCGCACCCCACACAGAAAAACCATAGAAAAAAGGATTGGCTCACGCCAATCCTTTTTCTATAGTAGTAGTCTAATTCACTAGCCGAGCAATGAAAGAACACCCTGGTTAGACTGGTTAGCCTGTGCAAGCATTGACTGACCTGCCTGTGCAAGAATATTATTCTTGGAGTATTCAACCATTGTTGAAGCCATGTCGGTATCACGAATTGCTGATTCAGCAGATGTTGTATTCTCAACGATGTTATCAAGATTCTTGATTGTATGCTCAAGACGATTCTGAACAGCACCGAGTGAAGATCTCTGCTTTGATACAGATGCAATCGCACTACTTACAGTGTTAATTGCAGAAGCAGCACCAGATTCTGTTGATACTGTAATACCGTTAATTCCAAGTCCGGTTGCACCCATAGCATCAATCTTAATAGATATCTCATTATTTGAATGAGCACCTACCTGAAGAGCTTTACCATCTGAGAAACTACCGTCAAGAAGCTTAAGAGTATTAAACTCTGTAGAATCTTTAACACGATCGATTTCACTAACAAGAGCTTCAACCTCAGACTGGATAGCCTGTCTATCTTCAGATGTATTGGTTCCGTTCTTAGCCTTAACTGCAAGCTCGTTCATTCTTTGAAGCATATCTTCAACTTCGTTAAGAGCACCTTCAGCTGTCTGTACACAAGAAACACCATCCTGTGCGTTTGAAGAAGCCTGTGTAAGACCACGAATCTGGCTTCTCATTTTCTCACTGATTGTCAAACCTGCTGCATCATCTGCTGCACGGTTAATCTTGTAACCTGATGACAACTTCTCAGTTGCCTTTGCCTGTGAAGATGTTGTGATACCTAACTGTCTGTTTGCGTTTGCCGCTGTCATATTATGCTGTACTACCATACCTTTTTCCTCCTTGAATTTGAAATATGTGGCGTCCCTGCCACGTTATTGGTTCGCATCCTTTTTCGGCCGTACGCTCCGATTAAATCGGATGCCTAAGGGATTAACTCCCTTACTTGTATAGTATATCGGAACAAGTTCTGGAAACTTAACCCCTAATTTAAAAAAAAATATAACATTTTATTTTAAATGTGACAACACTCTGTTTTGTATTTAATTTGCTATTTTATACCCTTTATGTGATTTATTTGATCCTGTCTTAAAAACATGCTGTATTCTCCTTTTCCCATTTATTCTACTGGAACGATGATTTTCAGCTCGTTTTCCATTCTTAACTGAACCCCACACGACTAAAGTCATATGTTTCCTGCTTCATGGGGCTTCGCCCTGCAACCGTTGCGTAGATTTTCTACGTCCTCAATCACACAGGTGTGCCGCTTCTTGCCTTCGCCATCAGCATCATAGTTGATACCTACTAAAAGGATTCTGTCAGAATAGCCTTCCAGTGCTCCATGGTATCTTTTCTCTTTTATCTGCTTTATGGCAGTGTCGGCATCCTTGTTGTACTTAAGCTCGATTACCATAGCAGGTCTATTTCCTGCATTTTTTCTTGGGATAAATACAAAATCTGCAAAGCCTTTTCCTGCCGGCATTTCACGAGTCATGTTGTAGTAGGCCGGGGCTGTGAAATATGCCATCGTAAGCACACAGCTAAGAGAATTTTCGTCGTTGTATTTTAAGACTGAGGTGTAGGTGTCGTGAGCAAGCTCGATTATCTCAGCCACACGGTCTTCATTTTTCTCAATAGTCTCATCTAAAAGTTCGTCGCACTTAGAAATCGCCTTTGCTATTTCCTTCCACTCGCCGGTCTGCAGTGCCGCATCAAATGCAGTCTTTACTTCATAATTAGGTATATAGGCAGATTTTTTATCAGCATCATACCCTAGATAGCCTAAATGCATAAGAGCTGTAAGAGCCTCATCCTTTGAGCCAATCGTCCCAAAATCATTCTGAAATGTCATGGTATTCACTCGAACCTTGCCATCCGAAAGCATATTCATAATGTCGTCCTTCAAGCCCTCGTAGTTCATAGTGATAAAGGTATTAATCGATGCAAAGGATGATGTGTTTTTCCAGTAGGAATCCACTCTTTTTCTATCCATTGCCATACTCACTGAATTTGGATTATACATATGCATTCCATCTATATAATACCCGTTGTACCAGGCTTTAATCGTATCAAAATCCATATCATACCGATTGCAAAGACCTCTTACCTCGTCTTCTGTAAATCCGTAAAACTCTGATATAGGATATGAATCAAGCATAGTATATTCCCTAAAATTATTAAGCGCAGACTCATCCTTTACCTTTTTTATAGGAAGAATTCCTGTGATGTATGCAAGTGCCAAAAATGATTTTGACTCCTCTGATTTAAAAAGCGAATGTAGAAACTGCAAGTACTTATGCACAAGCCTACTATCCTCACTATTTCTTATTACGCAATCCCACTCATCTATGATGATTACAAAAGGAATCTCTGTTTTTTGATAAACATCATTAATAAGTAAATACAAATCCTTTGAGTAATCCAGTTCATCTGCGTACTCTTTCTTAAAATCCTCACATAAACGTGCGTGAATAAACTCGATCAAATCCTCTTTATGAAAATCCCATGCAGAAGAAATATCCAGATGAATCACGTTGTACTTATTCATATATTTCCTGTAATCTTCACTCGAAGCGATTTCTGTATCGTCAAAAAGATTTGAAGAATCGCAACCAAGACTGTAGTAGGCATCAATCATACCTGCCGCATGTGATTTTCCAAAGCGACGTGCGTGGCTTAAGGCTATATATCGACTATTTGTCCCTAGCACTTCATTTAAAAAATTTATAAGTCCTGTTTTATCAATATATATTTTGCTTAATTTGTCACTTCTAAAGCTTCCATTATTTGGATTAAAATATACGCCCATAGCAATTCCTCACACTTCATCGTTTTCACTTACATCTATAATTGTATTTTTGCCAACAAGCAAAGTCAACACCCTTAGTACTATACAAACTTTATTTACATTTTAATCTATGCAATTTTTTGATTAATTGTAACTATTCAGAGCCATGCAAAACTGCTCAAAATATTTTGCTTGCAAAGAATATTATGAGCAGTTTTATATGGCGAAGTAACAACATGAGCAAAAGAAAAGCCTTGAAAAGGCGATTTTGCGAATGGTGTTCT
>JAZLIP010000126.1:0-2582 GCA_045617445.1 Lachnospiraceae bacterium
TCCTTCTTGCAAAGCTCTTTCTTGAGAAGGGTTGAATATTTACGTGACTGTACTTCTCTTTGGAAATCAACATGATGGACAATTATTGCTTTAAGTCCGAGAGTTTCCGGCCTTCCGTCTGCAACTGCCAACATATTGACACCGAAAGTATCTTCAAGCTTTGTTTTCTTAAGAAGCATATTTTTTAAGTTTTCAACATCAGCATCCTTTTTGAGTTCAAGGACAATTCGGATTCCGTCTTTGCTGGATTGGTTTGATATATCAACAATATCGTTCGTTTTTTTGGAATCCACAAGTGCAACAATATCCGTGAGAAATTTGCTTATATTGGCACCAATCATCGTATAGGGAATCTCGGTTATGACAAGCTTGTTCTTTCCGGATTTGCCCTTTTCGAATTCGATTTTGCCCCGAATCTTAATTTTGCCGATGCCGGTTTCATATATGTCAAGCAGTTCGTCCTTGTTTACAACAATACCGCCTGTCGGGAAATCAGGACCCGGCATATATTCCATAAGTTCTGCCGTAGTGATTGTCGGTCGTTTAATATATGCTTTAACCGCATCTATAACCTCACCAAGATTATGTGGCGGCATATTTGTTGCCATACCTACGGCAATTCCTTCCGTACCGTTAATAAGCAGGTTTGGAATACGTGCAGGCAAGACGCTTGGTTCTTTTTCTGTTTCATCAAAGTTTGGAACGAAATCAACAACATCTTTATCTAAATCCGCAAGAATTGCATCCTGTGTAACTTTGTGTAATCTTGCTTCCGTATAACGCATTGCTGCAGCTCCGTCGCCTTCTATGGAACCAAAATTTCCATGACCGTCAACAAGCGGCATTCCTTTCTTGAAATCCTGGCTCATAACAACCAATGCATCGTAAATTGAACTGTCGCCATGGGGATGATATTTACCCATTGTATCACCAACGATACGCGCTGACTTACGATACGGTTTATCCCATTTGATTCCAAGCTCATACATATCATACAATGTACGTCTTTGAACCGGCTTTAATCCGTCACGTACATCGGGAAGAGCTCTTGAAATAATTACACTCATTGCATAGTCAATGTAGGATTTCTGCATTATATCAGAAAATTCGGTTTTGATAATTTGTTCTTCATCTGTAACTGTCATAATATCACCTTGAATTTTAATAATGGTTCGGTTATTTAGAAAACGTTTGTACCAGTAGAAACGTTTCTACTAGTAATCGAGATCGGCATCATGAGCATGCTTGTAAATAAATTCTCTTCTTGGAGGAACTTCATTTCCCATAAGCATTTCTGTAGTATTTGAAGCAAGTCTTGCATCTTCGATTTCAACAAGTTTAAGCTTACGTCTTGCAGGATCAAGAGTTGTTTCCCATAATTGTTCGGCATCCATTTCACCAAGACCTTTGTATCTTTGAAGAGTAAAATCCTTGTGAGTTTTGCGATATTGAGCAAGTGCTTTGTCATCGTATAAATACTCTTCTTTGCCGCGTTTGGGCATTGCCTTGTAAAGTGGCGGCATTGCAAGATATACGTGTCCCTCGTAAATTAAATCCGGCATAAATCTGTAAAACAAAGTCAGCAACAATGTCGATATATGAGCTCCGTCAACATCCGCATCGGCCATAATTATAATTTTGTCATATCTGAGTTTGGTGATGTCGAAGTCATTTCCGTACCCTTCTGAGAAACCACACCCGAAGGCATAAATCATTGTTTTAATTTCTGCATTTGCAAGAACCTTGTCAATGGTTGCTTTCTCAACGTTGAGTATTTTACCTCGTATAGGAAGAATTGCCTGATAATTCCTGTCACGTGCTGTTTTGGCAGAACCTCCGGCGGAATCACCTTCCACGATAAAAATTTCACATTTTTTTGGATCTTTGCTTTCACAGTTTGCAAGCTTACCGTTTGAATCAAAGGAATATTTTTGCTTGGTAAGCATATTTGTTTTGGCTTTTTCTTCACTCTTTCTGATTTTGGCAGCTTTTTCGGCACATGATAAAACTGCTTTCAAATCTTCAAGATTTCTATCAAAGTATCGTACAACTTCATCACCGGTAACTTTTGAAACTGCCTTGGTTGCATCCTGATTGTCAAGCTTTGTTTTTGTCTGACCTTCAAATCGTGGAGCAGGATGCTTAATGGAGACGATTGCTGTCATACCGTTTCTGATATCAGCACCGGTAAAGTTGGCATCTTTGTCTTTTAAAACATTTATTTCACGTGCGTAATTGTTGAGAACATTTGTAAACATGGTTTTGAAACCGGTCAAGTGAGTTCCGCCTTCTGAATTATATATATTGTTACAGAAACCGAGAACATTTTCGTGAAAATCGTTGACATACTGAAATGCAATTTCAACCATAATCCCGTCACTTTCGCCGGAAAAATAAATCGGTTCATGAAGTGCTTCTTCATTCTTGTTCATATCACGAACAAAACCGATAATTCCTTCTTCTTCGTGAAACTCAATTGTTTCGGGAATTTCAAGACGATTATCCGTAAAAACAATAGTCAATTTTGGATTTAGATAAGCTGTTTCGTGAAGACGACTTTTAATATCTTCTTCCTTGAAACG
>JAZLIP010000127.1:0-18133 GCA_045617445.1 Lachnospiraceae bacterium
AAGGGAACAAAGTACAGGAATATCCGTAAGCTCCCTTGATGCGATAAGGGCTGCTCTTGTTTCCTGCAAAGAAGTCATTGTTTCAACAACAATCAAATCCGGATTTTCAAGAAGACAATATGATATCTGCTCTTTGTAAATATCAATCAAATCTTCAAATTCCATATCGCCCATTGGCTTAAGCTGGCGGCCCGTCATCGTAACATCGGCAGCAACATAAACTTTCGCATCGGGATTCTTCTCTAAAAATCTGTTTCTTGCTTCCGTGGAAACTTTTATAAGATTTCTGTTAATCTCTTCAATATTCTTATCAAGACCGTATTCCGTGAGCTTAATTCGATTTGCTCCAAACGTAGGTGCAAGAACAATATTTGTTCCCGCCTCAAAATATTCAAGTTGCAATCCAATCAATACTTCTTTATTCTCAAGTATCCATTTTTCGGGACATACCCCTTTTGGCATTCCACGCATGATAAGATTTGAGCCGGTAGCACCATCCAAAAATATGAAATCTTCACTTAATTTTCTAAATTCTTCTTTAGTCATTATTTGTATCCCTTTTTCTGTTAAAACGAGCCAAATAATAGTTATCATTTTTCTGCTATTATTTGGCTCATAATTATTGAAACAATTATGTTTACAACTAACGAAATACCGTTACCTAAATTTATTCCGATTACTTTTTGATAAGCAATGACTTTCCGGTCATTTCTTTTGGCTGTTCCATACCCATACACTCAATAAGTGTCGGAACTATATCAGCAAGGCATCCGCCCTCTCTTAATGTATATTCCGGTTTGTAATTCACAAGAATAAACGGCACCGGATTAGTAGTATGAGCAGTAAACGGAGCACCCGTTTCGTAATCAATCAACTGTTCTGCATTACCATGGTCTGCACAAATAAACATAACGCCATCAACCTTCTTAATTGCTTCAACAGCACGACCGACGCACATATCCACAGCTTCGCAAGCCTTAACTGCAGCATCTTCAACACCGGTATGGCCAACCATATCAGGATTAGCGAAATTAATAATAATCACATCATATTTATCGGACTCGATTGCCTCAATCAATCTGTCACAAACCTCATAAGCACTCATTTCAGGCTTAAGATCATATGTAGCAACATCCTTTGGCGACTTTACAAGGATTCGATCTTCACCTTCATTTGGTTCTTCAACACCACCATTGAAAAAGAAGGTAACATGAGCATATTTCTCGGTCTCGGCAATACGTGCCTGCTTCATATTGTTGGCAGCAAGATATTCACCAAATGTATTTGTAACCGCAATCTTATTGAAAGCAACAAGCTTATTCTCAATCAACGGATCATATTCCGAGAAACAAACATAAACAACATCAAGCTTGGAATCACGTTTAAAAAATCTAAAATCGTCATCGCAGAATGCGTGAGTTATTTCACGCGCTCTGTCAGGTCTGAAATTAAAGAAAATTATTGAATCATCATCATTTATTGTGCCTACAGGAACGCCACCGTTTACAATTACCGTAGGCTTAACAAATTCATCCGTTTCACCTTTGGCATATGAATTGGAAATCGCCTCTGTTGCATTTGCGGCTTTCTCTCCTTCACCTTGAGTCATAGCCACATAAGCAAGTTTCACACGATCATAGTTGTTATCTCGATCCATTGCATAGTAACGACCCATAATAGTCGCAATTTCACCAACCCCGATTTCACGAATCTTGCTCTGGAGTTCCTCAATATATCCTGCACCTGAAGAAGGAGGTGTATCACGTCCGTCAAGGAAACAATGAATATACACTTTCTTAAGATTGTTTTTCTTAGCAAGCTCAAGTAAACCATAAAGATGAGTATTATGACTGTGAACACCGCCATCTGATAAAAGTCCGTATAGATGAAGTGCCGAATCCTTCTTTTTACAATTCTCTACTGCTGCAAGCAATGCTTCATTTGTAAAGAAAGTTCCTTCCTGAATTTCCTTTGTAATACGCGTCAATTCCTGATATACAATACGTCCTGCACCCATATTCAAATGCCCGACTTCGGAATTACCCATCTGACCGTCAGGAAGTCCTACAGCCATTCCGCTTGCAAGACCTTTAACAAAAGGATACTCTTTCATAAGTCCGTCAATTATAGGTGTTTTAGCTTCATACACCGCATTGTGTTCATTTCTCTCATTAAGTCCAAATCCATCAAGAATCATAAGTACAGTTGGTTTCTTACTCATCATTTTCCTCCTAAACAAACTAATAATTTAAAATTAATCAAGCTCCTTGTTTGCCCGATCAAACATTTCATAAATCGCAATCTTACTGCTATCCTTCTCTGTCATTCCGGTAAAAGTCGCGCCATAAATATTCTTACGATTATCAAATCTGGTTACATTTATGAACGTATGAATAACATCCTTCGTCCAAATTGTAAGATCAATTTCGTAAACGGCATTCATAGTGAGAGCCTGTTCACATGAGAAACCGATACCGGCTTCGGAAATATCCAAAATATCAATCGGCACTATTTCACTTGCTTCATCTCCGATTTTTTTCATAATGAGGTGTGCATTAAGCACCATTCTTCTGCTTCGTCTTTTTTCTTCCATTCTCTCTCCTATCCGCTTCTTATCAGAGCAACAATCAAGAATACTACTCCGCTACACGTTTTACAACTCCTGCAACACGCGAACAGATAATACATTTGAAACTACTAAACTACAATAGTTTATACGATTTTGCAAAAATACACAAGTAAAACAAATCAAAATCCTGCAAGTATGGCTAACGAATAAACATTGCATCACCAAACGAAAAAAATCTATATCTTTCATTAATCGCAATCTCATAAGCATTAAGTACATTTTCTCTTCCCGCCAAGGCGCTCACAAGCATAATGAGCGTAGATTCCGGAAGATGAAAATTCGTAATAAGACAATCAAGCACTTTGAATTTGTAACCCGGATAAATAAAAATGCTTGTATCTCCACTGCATGGTTTAACATATCCCGATTCATCCGCAACACTTTCCAGTGTTCTGCAGCTTGTAGTTCCTACGCAGATAACTCTTTTACCGTTACGCTTTGCCCTATTGATTTTATCAGCTGCCTCCTGATTCACTTCATACCACTCAGAATGCATATGATGTTGCTTTACATTTGTAACCTTTACAGGTCGAAAGGTTCCAAGACCTACATGAAGCGTAACATACGCAATATCAACACCTTTATCTTCTATTTCCTTGAGCAGCTCCTTTGTAAAGTGCAATCCGGCAGTAGGAGCCGCCGCAGAACCATAATGCTTTGCATAAACTGTTTGGTATCTCTCTCTGTCCTTAAGTTTTTTCGTAATATAAGGAGGAAGCGGCATTTCTCCAAGCTTATCCAAAATTTCCTCAAAAACTCCGTCATATTCAAATCGCACATGGCGATTGCCATCTTCCGTAGTATCAATAATCTCACACTTAAGCAAACCGTCACCGAAAGAAACTCTTGAACCCGGTTTCAATTTCTTTCCCGGTTTAACAAGTGTTTCAAATACCCTATCATCAATTCGCTTAAGTAGAAATACTTCAACATGTGCACCCGTATCCTCTTTTACCCCAAGAAGTCTTGCCGGAATCACTCTCGTATTATTTAAAACAAGGCAATCTCCCTCTTTAAGATAATTTATAATATTTCCAAATTTTTCATGTTGAACATTTCCGGTTTCTTTATCAAGAACAAGAAGCCTCGAGGATGTTCTTTCCATGAGCGGGCTTTGTGCAATTAATTCCTGCGGCAATTCAAAATAGTAATCCGACGTTCTTAAACCAATTTCATTATGTGTTTTTTCTTTGGGAATCTCTTCCAAACCATCTTTATTCGTAATATTTGAGTTTAATTCTTTTTCCATATTTTTCTTTCAACCAATAAGTAAAACAACATCATTCACGTCAAATACAGCCATCACCTTTGAGGAATGAAAGATATCCTCTCTTTGTTTCGTAAACATCTGCTTTGCTTACGCATTCCCAAGGCGCATGCATATTAAGCACCGCAACTCCCGCATCAATTACATTCATTCCGTAAAGGGCAAGAATATATGCAATAGTACCACCACCGCCAAGGTCAACCTTACCAAGCTCCGCTGTTTGGAAATTAACACTGTCCTTTTCAAACAACCTTCTTATGTAGGCAAAATACTCGGCATTCGCATCATTGGAACCTGACTTACCGCGCGAACCCGTAAATTTGTTAAAGACCATCCCGTTGCCCATATAAGCACTGTTCTTCTTTTCAAAAACAGATGCATACGAAGGGTCAAATGCCGCAGAAACATCTGAACTTAACATACATGAATTTGCAAGGCATCTTCGTAATGAAATGTCCGTATAATCACCCATAAGCGCAAGTACTTCCGCAACACAGTTTTCAAAAAACTTAGACCGCATTCCGGTTGCTCCGACACTTCCGATTTCCTCCTTATCAACAAGAATACAACAGGAAGTTCTTTTGACTTTCTTCATTTCAAGCATTGCCTCAAAAGCGGGAAATGCACAAACTCTGTCGTCATGTCCGTAAGCTAGAATCATACTACGGTCGATGCCTGCTTCTCTTGCTTTACCTGCAGGTACAACTTCAAGTTCAGCCGAAAGTAAATCCTCTTCCTCAAAGCCGTATGTTTCCGATAAAATCTTTAACACATTGGCTTTAACCGTTTCTTTGTCACGTTTATTTTCGTTTGACTCATCGCCATTTTCCGATGCTTCATCTTTGTTAATCAAGAGCGGTTTGTTCCCGATGATAATATCAAGTGCCTCGCCCTCAATCACTTTATTGCCCTTCTTTTCAAGCTGCTCCTGTGACAAATGAATCAACAAATCCGAGACAAAAAACACAGGATCACCATCATTATCACCAATATTCACAACAATCGTAGTTCCATCGGTTTTAACGACAACACCATGAAGTGCCAATGGAATTGCAACCCACTGATATTTCTTAACACCACCGTAATAATGAGTATCAAGGTAAGCAATTTTGCTGTCCTCATACATCGGATTTTGTTTAATATCAAGTCGCGGAGAATCAATATGTGCTCCGAGAATATTCATTCCCTCTTCCATGGAATCATCACCCACATTAAACATAATCACCGTTTTATTCATCCATACTGCGTAAACCTTGGCTCCGCATTTAAGCTTTGTGCCTTTTCTGACTAAATCTTCAAGATTCAAATAACCGGCTTTATCTGCTTTGTTAACAAAGTAATCCACACACTCTCTTTCGGTCTTTCCCATATCAAGAAATTCCATATACGAAGCGGCAAATTTGTCAACTTCTTTTAACTGTTCATTTGAATAGCATTCCCATGTATTTTTGCTTTCCATACAATCCTCCATAAAATCCGTACCAATACTTCATTTTAAACTACACACGTTTAACTTCTTAACTCAACTTGGAGCTTATATTTAAGATCACGCAAAATCTTATTTACAAAACCATCTATTTTCTCATCTGTAAATTCCGTATCGGTTGGTGTAAATACAACAGAAAACGCGAGGCTCTTCTTATCCGAAGGAAGCTGTACCCCCTCATAAATATCAAAAAGTTCAACCTTTGTAATAAATCCGCAGGATTTTCTGATTGATTTTTCCACATCACCGCACGTAACACTCTTATCCATTACGAAGCAGAAATCTCTCTTTTCCTCTTTGAATTTAGGCAATGGTTTGAATTTTTGTTCCTTACCATAATATTTTGTGAGTGCTGCCAGATTAATTTCAGCAACAAACGAATCAACACGCATATCAAGTTCATCCATGATTTCATACATAAGCTTTCCGAGATAACCGATTTCTTCGCCGTCGCACTTAATGATTGCTGTTTGGTACGGATGCAGGAATGTCTTATTTCCGGCTTCATACTCAAACTCAACGCCTATCATCTCAGCAACAATATCAGTCAATCCCTTAAGTGTATAGAAGGATTCATTCTCACCAAATACACCGATTGAAATTGTCTCATTTTCATCCGGATATTCCGTAAGTGGAAGTGACTTTGGAATAAAAGTATTTCCAATTTCAAAAATACGTCCCGAAAGATTTCCCTTTTTTTGATTTTTCTGCATTGCAACAATCATCTGAGGTGCAAGAGTTGTTCTCATCAAAGAAAGTTCTTCGTTTATCGGATTCATAATTCTTATTGCATTTCTGAGACTATCATCCTTTGTAAGTCTTAACATATCAAAATATGCAGGTGAGAAAAATGAATAATGAATTCCTTCATAGGCACCACCGGCGCATAATGCTCTCTTAATTTTCAATTCGGTCTTCTGGAACAAATTATATCCGCCAAGTGTAACCTGAGCACTCGGCATAAATGTCGATTTAACATGTTCATAACCATACATACGAATAACTTCTTCAGCGACATCCTGATAAGATTCCATATCTTCTCTGTACGCAGGAATTTGCAGGGTTAATTCATCACCGTTCAATTCAGGTTGCATATTAAGTCCTGAAAGGATTTTGACAATTTCCTCATTCGGTACAACAATACCAAGTACACCGTTTACCTTATTAACCGAAACCTTAAGTTCAAAAGAATCAATTGAATTACCTGTATTAACATCAAAATGAGTACTTGAAATTTTACCGCAATTCAATTCCTCGATCAAATGAAGTGCTCTCTTCATAGCCATTACCGTAGTATATTCATCAACGCCTTTAGAGAATCGCGCAGATGAATCAGACACCTGTCCGAGTGTTCTTGAAGACTTACGCACATTATCTCTTGCAAATTTGGCAGATTCAAATACAACAGCTTGTGTTGAATCAAGAATTTCCGAATTCAGACCTCCCATGATTCCTGCAAGTGCAACCGGTTTCTTACCATCGCAAATTACGAGATTTGAAGAATTAAGAGTAAATTCTTTGCTATCAAGCGTAACTATTTTCTCACCGTCACCCGCTCTTCGGACATTAATCGCATTACCTTCAAGGTAATTGTAATCAAAAGCATGCATAGGCTGTCCAAGCTCATACAAAACGTAATTTGTTATATCCACTATATTTGAAATAGAATCACAACCCACAAGCGCCAAACGACGTTTCATCCACTGTGGTGCTTCTTCTATTTTAACATCGGATACATAATGTGAGATATATCTCGGACATATATCTTTTGCATCAACACTGACTGTAAAGCCGTCAAGTTTTTCACCGGATTCAGTATAATTAAGTGCCGGCTCTTTAACAGTTTTTCCAAGAACTGCAGCCACTTCACGCGCAATACCAAAAATACTTTGACAATCCGGTCTGTTTGCGGTAATCGCAATATCAAAAATATAGTCATCAATACCGAGTATCGGTTTCACATCGCTGCCAACCGTTGCATCCTCGGGAAGCACAAGCAAGCCGTTATATCCGGCTCCCTTATACATATTTTCGGTAACACCGATTTCAACTCCCGAACAAAGCATACCATAGGAATCATAGCCTCTGAGTTTGCCCTGCCCTATAGTCATTACGCCCTCAACAGTCTTATGATCCTTTGCTGTGGCATACACAGTTGCTCCGACTAACGCCAACGGGAATTTTCCACCTTTGCAAACATTGTCGGCGCCACAACATATTTGAAGCACACCGGCTTCGCCTGCATTAACCTTACACAAATGAAGATGAGTATCGGGAATATCTTCACACTCTTCAACAAGTCCAACAACAACCTTGCTTATATCACGTCCCACCTCATATTTTTCTTCCACTTCAAACCCACAGGAAAACAATTTCTCCTCAAGTTCATCAGGTGTAACATCTATATCAACATATTCTTTAAGCCAGCTCAATGGTACTAACATAGAAATCTCCTTTCAAAAACACATATACTATTAACACAAAACAATCTTCCGTTTTACTAAAGCTTCGTCAGAAATCACTACTCCTTCAACTGTTCAAGAACGCGCATATCAGATTCAAAGAGCAATTTAATGTTGTTAATTCCATACTTAAGCATTGCAATACGTTCAATACCAATTCCGAAAGCAAATCCGGAATACACATCCGAATCAATTCCGCAGCCTTCCAAAACTTTCTTGTTAACCACACCTGCACCAAGTACTTCAATCCATCCTGTTCCCTTGCAAAGCTTACAACCTTCGCCATGACATTGGAAGCAGCTAACGTCAACTTCTACCGAAGGTTCGGTAAATGGAAAATATGACGGACGTAATCTCGTTCTTGTATCTTCACCGAAAATTTTCTGAACAAATTCATCAAGCATACCCTTAAGATCGCAAAGCGTAATTCCCTTATCTACCACAAGGCCTTCCATCTGAGAAAACATAGGTGAATGTGTTGCATCATCATCCGATCTGAAAACCTTACCCGGTGATATAATTTTGATTGGTGGCTTTGTAGCTTCCATTACATGAATCTGCCCTGCCGAAGTCTGTGTTCTAAGCAGAAATTCCGGTGACAGATAGAAAGTATCCTGCATATCACGTGCCGGATGATCATCCGGTGTATTAAGTGCAGTAAAATTGTAGTAATCGGTTTCTATTTCCGTGCCTTCATAAATCTGAAATCCCATTGAACCGAAAATATCCACAATCTGATTTCTGATAAGTGTATTGGGATGTAAATTACCACAGGTACATTTCTTCGCCGGCAAAGTCACATCAATTTTCTCACTTTTATATTTAAGTTTCATTTCTTCCTGTTTGAATTTCTCATCAAGATTGTCAAACAAATCCTGCGCCCAAGACTTAACTTCATTTACCTTTTTTCCGTACTCGGCCTTCATTTCGTTCGGAATCTTACCCATTTCACGCATGAGCGACCCTACCTTACCGGTTTTTGAATCAAAAATTGTTTTTTTGTATTCATACACATTTTTTGAAGTAGTCAAATTAACCACTTCCTTTTCAATTTCACTTCTGATTGCACTAAGCTTTTCAGACAACTCTTTTAAATCTGCCATATTACCCTTCCTTTCTACTTACAAATACACAGCAAATCATTTAGAACAAAGCGTCACTATTCAGTTCCAAATCCCTGCGCATCCTCACTGAGATAAAAAAATCCCTTGCAATGCAAGGGACGAATTTCTCCGCGTTACCACCCTATTTCCGGAAAACCGACACTTAAAATACTTAACGTGTATTACCCGTTCCTCCCTACTCACCTAAGCTTCAAAAGGACTGCTCCGACGTGAAATTCAGTAATAAACAATTGCTTAAGATACTTCCAACCAAGGTATCTCTCTCTTTAAGATAATTTACACCTACTATGCGTCATCAATGCATTTATTTTCTGTCACCAAATACTAATATACATAAAACCCCCTGATTTATCAAGAGGGACTCTTTTCTTTCTTTTTTCGATTAAAATAATTGAAAATATAGTAATTGATTTCCGCACAAATAAATAATATATACATACAAAAATCAAGCCAAAGCATTGTCGCAATTACTGTTGCCATCGAACCATACATGGAAAATCCGCCAAATATGGATGTGAAAACGCCAAAAAGCCTGGTAAACAAATACCATCCGACAGCAGAAAGGAAAGCTCCCGGAATCTGATATACAATATTAACCGGACGATTCGGCAATACTTTGTAAAAAAACAAAAACAATATAAACATAATCCCTATAATAATCAAAATTCTGTAATCAAATATCTGTCTTACAGTTCCTGAAAACAAGTGCATGTGCTCGCTAATATACAAAAGTATTCTCTTACCAAACAATCCAAGTATAAGCATAACTACAATAAATACAATTACAATTATTGTATATGCTGCGGACAAAATTCTAACATGAAAATAATTTCTGGTTTCTTTCGTACCGGAAATTTCATTTAATCCTTTGGAAATATACAAGATACCTCTTCCAGCCGACCACACTGCCATAATAACCGAAACTGACAATACAAAGCCTGTTGAAGCATAAGCTTCTCCCGCAATTTTCATAATTGTATCTCTTAGTTCAACAGGCAGCATATCCGTCCACGAATATATATTTTCAAAAGTAATCGGAGTATATGGGACAATTGACAGAAGAAAAATAAAAAAAGGAATCAATGAAATGAATATATAAAAAGCCGCACCGGCCGAATATACATCCAAATGATTGTCCTTTGCTTTGTTGAAGAAACATACTATATGATTGCCTATTTTAAAAATAAAAGTTCTAATGGTTTCGTTCATATTCACAACACAAGTGGAAAGTTCGTCAAGCAAACTGTTCTGGTTACTGTTTAGTCCCTGACTGGTAACCTGTTCCAATCTTATATAATATATAATACATAAACACAAAAATAACCCGAAATGCCGACTCTTGAATTTTGACTCCTAGCAAACTGCCAGGTGGGTTACCGCAAACCGTTTTCTGCCTTCCACTGACTTCTATGAGGCCTGACATACGACGGAAGATATAGGATTCCCGTTTAAAGTGATGTAGGTCCAAAATATCAAGAAAACTCAACACCTCAGGTACAGTTATATTATACCACCTTTGCTGATTTTTTCAAGAAAATTTGCAATAGTTTTAGCAATATTGATTTTGATTATTTATATGTTATCATTAACATAACACATGCAATGATTATTTTCATAAGAAAAGGCGGTCCATATGAATGACAAAATAAAGGACATTGAAATTCCCCCTATCATTACAGAGCTTTCCACCATACAAGACTATATAAACAAAATTGTAAAGCCCTTAAATATCGACAGCATCTATATTCAAAAGCTTTACATTGTCATTGATGAATTATTCTCAAACATTGTCAATTACAGTACTGCAACAAAAGTATATTTTTCATGTGAAATCAAAAACAATCAAATTAACCTGACATTCAAAGATGACGGAATCAGTTTTAACCCTCTTGATACCCAAACACCCGATCTTTCCAAAGAAGGACACAAAAACAGGCGAGGTGGTCTTGGAATCAACCATACCCTCCTTTTCTGTCTCGGCATTTTTAAATCATTAATTAAATACCGCTCTTTTGGTGCACGTAAATCTGAGTTTTTTCTTTCCTTGGATGATTAAAAATCTCATCCGTCGTTCCCTGTTCATAAATCCTATGTTCATCCATGTAGAAAACACGCGTCGAAATAGTTTGGGCAAGTTTCATATCATGCGTAATCATAAGAATTGTATATTTATCCTTAGATAACCTTAAAATTATCTCCGCAATTTCCTCCGCCGTTTTAGGATCAAGAGCTGAAGTAGGTTCATCAAAAAGTATTATTTCAGGATGCATGGCAATTGTACGGGCTATCGCAACACGTTGCTTCTGACCGCCCGAAAGTTGATCCGGATATTTAAGTTCACGTCCCTTTAACCCAACTGCCGCAAGATATTCAGCAGCCTCTTCATATGCCTGCCGTTTTGGCACTTTTTGGTTACGTATCGGCGCCATCGCAACGTTTTCAAGTATTGTCCGATGTTCAAAAAGGTTATATGACTGAAAAACCATTCCCATCTTTAATCTTATTTCTTTAGCTTCTTTTGTATCAGCTTTAATCTCCTTATCATAGTAATAAATTCTACCGGATGTAACTTGCTCTAAACCGATAAGACATCTTAATAAGGTTGATTTTCCTGTTCCCGACGGACCGATTAGCGATACTATCTCTCCTTTTTCAATCGAAGCATTGATATCGGAAAGAATCAAATTTTCTCCGTATGATTTTGTCATTCCCTCAAATCGAATTATGCTCATATTTAGTTCCTTATATCATTTACTGATTCTTTTGCAGAGTATTTAAAAAGTTTCCCGTTACTATTCAACGGTAGGTGGAACACTTGCTGTTCCTACCATACAAACATGCTTCGGCATTTTTCTATTCTTCGGTTCAAGATTTTTGTTAATCAAATTCAACACAAAAATTAATCCTGCCGACAAAAGAACATATATCAATGCCGTTGAAATTAACGGAAAAAATGCATCATAAGTTCTGCTTCGTATAATGTCACTGACGCGAGTCAAATCCTCTATTGTAATATAGCCGACGATTGCAGTATTCTTAAGAAGGTTGATAATAGCAGCACGATACATATTAAACATCCGCATTGACGCCTGCGGTAACAGTATGTCCGTGTATATAGTTCGTCGCTTATATCCTAATGTAATTGCTGCTTCAACCTGTCCCATTCCGATTGATTTAATACCTGCACTCAACAAACCTGCAACTGTATTCCCGAAATCAATTGTGAATCCGATTATAGCAACATATATAGGCGTAACAGCATCATTTGAAAAAACGATATAATAAAGAACCATCAAAATCACCACTAAGGGGGTTGCATTCAGTAAAGAACTTAAAGTATTTCCGACCATTCGAATACACTTGATTTTACTTTGTAAAGCAAACCCGAACAGTACTCCGACAGCAGTTCCGAAAATCGTTGAAAGAACGGTAATTTTCAATGTTGTCAAAATTCCGCCGATAATCATTTTCCAACGGTTTTCTGCTATAAAAGTGTTGCGAAAACCGTCTCGGATTTTTTCGGAAAACGACATATTTTCATTACTATCACCACTGCCAAGCATCAAAAGCTTACATGCTTCTTCACGTATCGGTACCGTATAAATAAAATCCTTCTTCAATTCATCGGTCAGTATAATATCTCCTATTCCGATATCGGCCTGCTTTAATTTAATACTGCCAAATACCGCGTCATCATCCAATTCCGCAAACAGACAATTGTAACCAAGATCTTTGGCTATCAAACGTATAAGTTCAACATCATATCCGAGAAGATTTCCCGATTCATCAACAAAACTCACCCCCTGGATACCCGTTTTCACATGAACATTCAGTATTCCGGCAGTTGCTTCGTAATCGGAAGGAATTTCAATCGTCTTTTCCGAATAATCTGTTGAATTTATCCATTTATCATATAATTCATCAAGAGTTCCGTCTTCACGATATTTAGATATTTGAGAATCTATTTTTTCCTTCAAATCATTCTTTCCACGCCCGATAATGAAAACTGTGTCAGCTTTGTACAAGTCATTATCCAAAACAATCGCATTAGGATTATCGTTGGTAAATACACTGACCAAAGGTTCCGAAAGTGCAACCGCATCAACATCATATTCTGTTAATCTTTGAAGTAGCTCATCCACATTATCAACCATATTAATTGTACTGTCGGTCAAAATATCACGACATGCCTTAACATACGGCGAATGCTTAAGAATTCCGATAGACCTTCCATTTAAATTTTCAGACGCCATTGCTTTAATATCTTCCAATGAAAAATCCAGCAAATTGCGGTGTACGCAAACGACTATGCTGCTAACATAATACGGTTCCGAATAATCAATAATTTTTCTCCGTTCCTCCGTAATATTTAAATCACTGACAACCGCATCCAATCGTCCGCTTTCCAAAGATGCCACAAGAGCATCAAACCCCATAACTTGAATATCTATATCGGCATTTGCAAACTTGGCAAACCTATGAATTAATTCTATATCGAATCCGTTAAGTTCTCCATTATCACAAACATAGCTCCAAGGCTCGACAAATCCACATGTTCCTATTTTCAATTTCAATGTCGGAGCTTCAGGTCTTGGAATGGGAGGCATTTCCTTTTCATCATTTATTAACCATCTTTGATACATATCATCAAGTGTTCCGTCCTTTTTCAAATCCAAAATAAAGCGGTCAAACAACCCTTTTAACTTAGGATTACCTTTCGGCAGCCCGACGGCAATATCGATGTTTCCTATTGTTCCTCCGAATGTGGTAAGATTCTTCGCTAAGGATGGATTTACTTTTACAGCCTTTTCATAAGTCTTTTTCTCTATCACAAAACCGTCTGTTTTTCTTTCAAGAATCGAAAAAAAGCAATCGGCAGTAAATGTTCCGTATACTAATTCGGCATTAGGAAACTGCTCGCCCGCAACAAGAGCACACGCCGAACCGGTTTCTGCTATGATAGACATCTGCCTTGAGTTCAAATCTGACAGTTGTGTAATTTTCTTTTCTGAATTTTGTATTCTGTCACTACGTACACATGCAACGATATCATTTACATCATAAGGAACAGAATACGATATAATATCACGGCGCTCATCTGTAATATGAAGATTACTCACAACCGCATCAATCGTTTTATTCTGCAAAGCTTCAACGAGCTCAGCAAAATTCATGGTGACGATTTCGACCTCCAAATTTGCATAACAGGCAAAACGCATAATGAACTCAATATCAAACCCGACCAATTCGCCCGCACTATTTACATAACTCCACGGTTGAAGATAACCGCAGGTTCCGACAACAATGTGTTCTTTAGGATTCTCAGGCTTTGGAATATCAGGAAGAGTGTCTGTTTCACCTATGCACCATCCGGCCTTCATCTCTTCCAGTGTTCCCTGTTCTTTGAGAAATGCTATAAATTGATTAAATTCAAGTTCTAATTCAGTATCATCCTTTTGAAGTCCGACAGCAATATTAACGGAATCTATCGTCTCGCTAAGAATCCTAAGTGAATCAGAATATGTACTGTCAGTAAGAAGTTCTTTGTCAATTATTGGTTTTTCCACAACAAAAGCATCCGCAGTTCCCAAAAGGACCGCCTCTATGCAATCCTGTTCATAATCGTCATAGACTTGGGACGCATTTGGAAAAGCCTCTTGCGAAGCTACACTGCACGCCGAATAACGTGATGTAATAACGGTTATTTCGCTATTGTTCAAATCGCTCAAATCACTGATTTTCTCATTTTCTTTATTACTTGTGCATCCGACAAACGAAAGCATAATAACAATAGCCAATATTGGAAAACTAAGTCTTCTATTCATTCTCTATCCTCACACCAATTCAACATCCTACTGAGACTAAATGTTCAACCGACACACAAAGTGGTACATATCCCAAATTGAATTATATCACAATTTCTATGTTGATGATATTGCCACGGGGTACTCTCATAGCTTTGTTTAAAACCCTCGGAGCTTTGTTGACATACACAACCAACTTAAGTACAATTGTTGTATCAAAATACCAGTGAGAATTCATCTTATGAAAAACAATCCATTTACACAACAAATTTTTTATGATACCGAAATCAATGCCAATATCTTGGTTGAACGCTCTTTGATACTTGGTTCATGTGTACTTGGCATTATGTGGATTTTGAATACTCTTGGCATTCTTGCAATAAGTGAAGCTTACGTATTCAGAATTTTCTTCGTAGGAATCATAGCTTTTCTTATTCCAGCCGTAATATGTCACATATTCAAAGGCAACCGGCAATGGATAAAATACATGCTAATTACATCGGTAATTGTCACGCTGTCTTATCTCGACGTTATACTGACATTTAATACGCACTTGTTGATTATTATTCCTGTTATATTAAGTTGCCGTTACTATTCAAGCTTTTTTACAGTTGTAATTACTTTTCTTACAACAATTTTTTTCACACTCTCGTCCTACTTGGGTGCTGTATTCAATTTCAATAACCCGGATATGAATTTTGCAAATGCCGATAAATATGTTTACGTTCACGATGTAATGCTGCAATCATTTCTGCCCAGATGGATGACTTTCTTCGTATTCTCGGCAGTATGTTTCGAAATTGCAAGATGCGGTCGTAAAATGGTTATAGAACAAGACAGTATCTCAAAGAA
The DNA here is from genome assembly GCA_045617445.1 of Lachnospiraceae bacterium. Taxonomy (GTDB): domain Bacteria; phylum Bacillota; class Clostridia; order Lachnospirales; family Lachnospiraceae; genus UBA2868. The sequence continues at coordinate 15,625 of JAZLIP010000127.1, forward strand.
AACCGCACGGGTTGAAACAGAGCTTGAAATGGCAGGCAAAATCCAACTCGAAGCACTTCCTTCGGTTGCTGATTTAGGTCAAAACGATTATCGTAATTTTGACTTATTTGCTAAGATGACACCTGCCAAAGAAGTCGGCGGTGATTTTTACGATTTCTTCTACCCCGATTCAACACATCTTGCAATAATTATAGCTGATGTTGCTGACAAAGGTATTGCTGCATCTTTATATATGATGATGTCCAAAACGCTTCTTGACAGTAGAATATCCACAGACCTCTCACCCGGGAAAGTTCTTGAAGAAGTCGGAAAGCAATTGCACGAACACAGTCCGAAAGGAATGTTTGTGACCGTATGGCTTGGAATTCTTGATTTAGTAAGTGGTAAGCTGGTCGTTTCCAATGCGGGGCATGAATATCCCGCGCTCAAACGAAAAAACGGATCGTTTGAATTGCTCATTGAAAAACACGGCTGTGTACTCGGTGCTCAAAAGAATCCCAAATATACGGAAAATGAAATCACACTTAACGAAGGCGATATATTATTTATATACACAGACGGTGTTCCCGAAGCAAACAATAAAGAGGGGAAAATGTTCGATCTTGACAGGATGCTTGCATCACTAAACAAACATTCGAACTGCTCGATGGAGCAAATGATAGAAAACGTCAAAAAGGACATTGATGACTTTACGCTTCTCGCACCTACATTTGATGACACAACAATGCTTGCTCTCAAATTCGGTAAAGCGATTAATAACAAATAAAATCAAATACTAAAAGCATAAACTATTAATACTACGGAGGAGTAATTTATGAACATCAAAAAAACAATAACCAAAAACAAGCTGGAATTAATTCTTGAGGGCAAATTTGATTCAATTTCGGCTCCAAAATTCGAAGAAGATATAACACCTGTTTTAAATCAGGTGAATGATATTTCAGTAGATTTGGGCGCAATCGAATATATTTCCAGTGCCGGTCTTCGTGCTCTTCTCTTACTTCAACAGACAATTGACGAAAAGAATGGTAATATGATTATAAAAAATGTTCCTGAAATCGTACAGAATGTATTTTCTGTAACAGGATTCGATGATCTTATCAACATACAACAATAGGTTTTGAAAAACTTTGGGAGGGAAATTATGAAAAAGAAACTACTTACTATACTTATAGGATGTCTCGTTTTATCCGGTTGCGGTGCTGCGTCAACTTCTGAAGCCGCAAGCAAAAACTTCGGTGATTCATATGCGGCCGAAGCAGCAACAAACGATATAATGTTTGCTTATGAAGAAGATGCGGTTGCCGAGGAAGCTTATGATTACAGCGGTTCCTCAGATGCCGATATCTCAGCAGATGCTTCCTTGGGTTCAATGGGGGTAACTTTTGCCAAAAACAAGAAAATAATATACCGTTCAAATGTCGTCCTCGAAACAAAAACCTACAACCAAACTTACATGCAGCTCGTTAATCTTATCGACAAATACAAAGGCTACATAGAATACGAAAGTTACGATAATCAGAAACGTTCCTTCCTTAACACGCGTTCCGAGGAAGGCAATGTGATTATTGCAACAAACAACATAACAATCCGGATTCCGAGCGAAAACTACAGTACTTTCATGAAGGAAGGTCTCGGACTCGGAAATGTTCTTCAGAGGAATCAAACAATTGAAGACAAAACAAATGAATACAATACAAACAAATCCTATGTTGATATTCTTAATGACGAAGCTGAATACCTCGCTAAACAGCTTAATGTTCTTGAGAGCGAACTCAAACAAGCGCAGGCCAATGACAAACACTATGATGAGATAATTGAAAACATGAAGGATATCGCTGAACGTAAAGCTCAGGTTGAAAAAGAACTCGTACCGTACAAGAGTACTATGGATGATATTGACAGTTTGGTAGAGTATTCAACAATCTCTATGGAGCTTAGGGAAGTTGACGAATTCACAATACTCGAAGATTCCGACGAAGAACCAACATTCGGAACACAGCTTAAACAGAAATGGGATAACGCAATGCAATCACTTGCAAATCTTCTTAAGAATACCTTGCTGTTCTTAGTTGGAATTATTCCTGCTGTGGTTTACCTTCTGATAATTACTCTTGTTATCTTTCTTATTTATCTGCTTGTCAAAAAGATTCGAACCAGCGAAGCTGTAAAAAAATATTTTGATAGTAGGAAAAGTGCAAAAGAAAAACACATAGCGGATAAGAAAGCCAAAAATGATGCCAAAAAGGCGGCAAAACTAAAAAAGAGCGATAACAGCTCAACCAATGAACCGCCAAGTACTAACGAAACAACAGCAAAATAGTTCTAAAATAACAAACTGGGTTCTTTATGAGAACTCAGTTTGTTTAATTTTTATTTGTAACTATTCAGAGCCATGCAAAACTGCTCAAAATATTTTGCTTGCAAAGAATATTATGAGCAGTTTTATATGGCGAAGTAACAACATGAGCAAAAGAAAAGCCTTGAAAAGGCGATTTTGCGAATGGTG
>JAZLIP010000128.1:0-5622 GCA_045617445.1 Lachnospiraceae bacterium
TCTTCAATCGTTTCCGGCAGGGTCTTTCAGTGGACAGATTAACTATATTTGTGAACATTTTGTTTTTGGAATTGTATTTATTATTTTTATTCTTCTTTATACCAAATGTATTAATGATTTCCTCAAAGATGATGAGGAGTATGTATTACCGAAGGGTTTGAGTTACATATTGGAAAAATGTTCAAGTATCAAGTCATTTCTGGCTAAAGACAGAAGTTTTGCGGAACGTACTTTCATTTATTCGGGATTTATTTCGTTGCTTTTTTGTGTTAATTCGTTTATTGTTAAAGTCGGTGAGAATGCTAGTGAAGCTATTGAAATTTCGTGTCCGTTTTTACTTATTTGGTTATTCTTTGTTTGTTACGTCTACGTAATCAGGTATTTTGGTGTTCAGGTTCGTCAAAATAATGTAATATCATTACGGAATGCTTGCAGAGTCTGTTTCACAGTAGTGTTTCTTATTGCCGGTCTTACAATCAAAAACGGATTTATTTTCGCAAGTGCCGATACTTTTATTTTCGCCACCGGAGGTGCCTTTACGGATTTGTTTATGATTCCGATTGTTTCATTGGTATTTGTTTTGGACAAGGAGAAGGTGTTACGATTTATAGATAGAATTAAAATGAATTCGGATAAGGTGATTGTGGTATTATTGGTAGTTCTGTTTGTTGTTTCTACTTTTGGCTTTGTAGTAATTGAAGATATGTATTTCTCATGGAAAATATTTGCGTATGCGGTAAGAAATTTAATTGGTATGATAGGAATGGGATATGTTATCGTTTGTAAATATGTTTTGAAGGATTGGAATGATAAGGTAGTAAATAAATAATACTAGATTTAAGGAGTGGAGTATGAAAAAGAAAGTTGGCAGTTCAAAAAAATTAAAAGGTTTTTCACTGGTGGAACTTATTATTGTTATTGCAATTATGGCAGTGCTTATTGCCGTTTTGACACCACAATATTTAAGGTATATTGAGAAATCAAGACAAGGAAAGGATGTGGATGCAGCCGGTGTTGTATACCGCGTGATTACTGCGGCGTTGGCTGATACATCAATTGACGATCGTCCGATTGGTTCTTTTACCATTACAAAGTTAAGTGATTTTGATGACGGTTCTCATGATAAGTTTGTGGAAGAGATTTGTCGTTCACTTGGAGCATCGGATCTTGCAACTTTTGAAACAGGAGTATTTGTATCAAATGCTTATATGAATTCACCGATTCAAGTTACAGGCTCATCGGATGGACGTAGCATTTCATTGACTGTTGTTTCCAATATTGCAGGTGTTGAGGATATTGCAATCAATCAGTAAAGTTGATTCTTGTGAAAATTGTTTGGGCGTTTTGGTGCATGATAGAAGATAAGGTTTGCAACGTGTATTTTGGGTGAGTTTGGATGTGAAACTGTGTTAATATAGGTTTAGGAATCTATTGATTTGTTTCTGTAATTTGATTAATTCGAGGTGTTTATGGCTGAGACGATAAGAATCAACAAATATCTTGCTGAATGTGGAATTTCCAGCAGAAGAGGTGCGGATCTACTAATTGAGCAAGGAAGAGTTTCTGTAAACGGAAAACCTGCAGAGAATGGTATGCAGGTTAGTTCGGATATGGAAATAAAAGTGGACGGGAATCCTATAAAGAGCAAAGATGAGAAGATTTATCTGGCATTTAATAAGCCGCGCGGAATTGTTTGTACTTCTGAAAAACGTGAGGAACGTAATGTAATTGATTATATTAATTATCCTAAACGCATTACATATTGTGGAAGACTTGATAAGGATTCGGAGGGACTCTTGATTATGACAAATGACGGTGACTTGATTGATTCAATGATGCGTTCAAGGAATAATCATGAAAAGGAATATATTGTTGATGTCGACAAGGTACTTACGGCTGCATTTCTTTATAAGTTATCGAAAGGGGTTTACTTGAAAGATATTGGTGTGACGACGAAGAAATGCAAGGTTGACTACATTGACGAAAAAACATTTCGAATCATACTGACTCAGGGCTTAAATCGTCAAATTCGTAGGATGTGTGAGATATTTGGATATAGGGTAAAGAAGCTTAAACGTGTACGGATTATGGGGGTAAATTTGGGTGATTTGGAAGTTGGTAAATACAGAGAATTGACGAAAGAAGAAGTGGAATTACTTAGGTAGTTCCACTTTATCTCATAATAATGACGTAGAGTTTGTGAAGGTAACAATAGTAACTGATTTATCCTTCATATGAGATAGGCTGCGGATAACAATTTTAAAGAAAAGGTAGTTTATTATGAATGATTTGGAAAGAATGAAAGAATTGATTGCGATTCTTTCAAAGGCAAGTAAAGCTTACTATGCAGAAGATAATGAAATTATGAGTAATTTTGAATATGACAAGCTGTATGACGAGCTTGTTACATTGGAGAAGAAAACAGGGACAGTGTTAGCCGGTTCATTAACAATGAAGGTTGGATATGAAGCCGTAAATGAGCTTCCAAAAGAAACACATAAGAGTCCGATGCTCTCACTTGATAAGACTAAAAATCGCGAAGAATTAAAGAGTTGGCTTAACAATAAGGAAGGCGTGATTTCATGGAAATTGGATGGACTTACAATTGTTCTTACATACTCAGGTGGAAAGCTTCTAAAGGCAGTTACGCGTGGGAACGGCGAAGTTGGTGAGGTAATTACGGGAAATGCCAGAACTTTTGTAAATATTCCTTTATCAATTCCTTTTAAGGGGGAATTGGTGCTGCGTGGTGAGGCTGTTATTACATATTCTGATTTTGAAAAAATAAATGATGAAATTGAAGCTGTTGAAGCAAAATATAAGAATCCAAGAAATCTGTGTTCCGGATCCGTAAGACAGCTTAACAATGAAATTACAGCAGCAAGAAATGTACGATTTTACGCATTTAATCTTGTGAGTGCCTTATTAGGTGGGGATAATTGGAGCTTATCATCGGTTGATGTGATTACGAAAGAATATGTTGATAAGAATACAAATGAAATTGATTTTGGAGGATTGCGTTCAAGACAGTTCGAATTTTTGGAAAAATTGGGGTTTGACGTTGTTGAGCATTATCTTGTAACGGAAGAGAATATATTGGAAAGAATACAATTTTTTGCCGATACGATTGAAAACAATGATGTACCATCGGATGGTCTTGTGTTGACTTATGAGGATATCGAATACGGAAAGTCTTTGGGGCGTACCGCCAAATTCCCGCGGGATGCAATTGCTTTTAAGTGGCAGGATGAAATCAAAGAGACAAGGCTTTTGGAGATAGAATGGAGTCCTTCGCGTACAGGTCTTATTAATCCTGTGGCAATATTTGAACCGGTAGAACTTGAAGGTACGACTGTAAAACGGGCAAGTGTTCATAATATAAGCATTGTTAGAAATCTTGAACTCGGAATTGGTGATACAATCAGGGTTTACAAAGCAAATATGATTATTCCACAGATTGAAGAAAATATTACGCGAAGCAATAATGTTGAAATACCAAAAAAGTGTCCTATATGTGGTGCAAATACTGAAATACGTAAAATGAATGATACGGAATCGCTGTATTGTCCAAATCTTAATTGTGCAGCTAAGCAGATTAAAGCATTTACTTTATTTGTGAGCAGGGATGCAATGAATATTGACGGATTTTCTGAGGCAACGCTTGAAAAATTTATAGATAAAGGGTTTATTCATAATTTTGCAGATGTTTTTAAACTGAAAAATTTCAAAGAACAATTGTGTTCACTTGAAGGTTTTGGAGAAAAGTCGTATTATAATCTAATATCTGCAATTGATGATGCGAGACATGTGACACTACCGCGAGTTATATACAGTCTCGGGATATTGAATGTGGGTTTGTCTGGTGCTAAGCTCATATGTAAAGCTTTTGATTACGATGTAGATAGGCTCAAATGTGCGTCTGTTGAAGAATTATCGGAAATCGACGGAGTCGGTGAAGTAATTGCCGGTTCATTTGTGGAGTATTTCAGCGATTCAAAACATGTTCTTGATTTGGAGGATTTGCTTAAAGAAATCACATTGGAAATTCCGAAACTTGATGTCGGAAATGAGCAAATAAACGGAAAGACTTTTGTAATTACCGGTTCACTTATTTATTACGAGAACAGAAATGCACTCAAAGAATTAATTGAGTCAATGGGCGGTAAGGTAAGCGGGTCTGTCAGCGCCAAAACGGATTATCTTATAAACAATGATATTGCATCAGGTTCATCTAAAAATAAGAAAGCCAAAGAATTGTCTGTACCGATTATTACGGAAGATGATTTCAGAGCAATGTTGAATTAGTTAAAACCTATTATTTGTCTGTTTGAAATTCTGATTGTGTTGTAGTAGGGTTACTGATTAGTTTCAATTGATTGTTGGTTTTGTTAAATTACCGATGTTTGGTTTTAATACAAACTTTTCTAAATAACTGAACTTTTAAGAAGAATCTTTGGCGAGGCAGCTATTGAAACAAAGTAATCATACATTTTTGCTTGTTACGGTGGGGCTGAACAGTAACTGCAATAATGATTAGAAAACTATGAAATAAATTGTGGGGATAGAATTATGCCAATTAAAATTCAAAGTGATTTGCCGGCAAAAGAAATACTTGAAAATGAAAATATATTTGTAATGGACGAAAATCGTTCTATGCATCAGGATATAAGACCTCTGCAAATCGCGATATTAAATTTAATGCCCGTTAAAGAGGACACCGAATGGCATTTGCTTCGCTCTTTGTCAAATACGCCATTGCAGGTGGATGTGACTTTTGTAAAAATAGCATCGCATACATCTTCACATACTTCGGCTAATCATCTTAACAAGTTCTACGTCGAATTTGATGAAATCAGACATAGGAAGTTTGATGGAATGATAATTACCGGTGCACCTGTTGAGCAAATGAAATTCGAGGCTGTGGATTACTGGGATGAGTTATGTGAGATTATGGAATGGACCAAGAAAAATGTGACGTCTACTTTCCATATTTGTTGGGGTGCGCAAGCTGCACTTTACTACCATTACGGACTTAGTAAACGTGAAATAGGACAGAAGTTATTTGGAATATACAGGCATAAAGTTTTAAACAGACGTGAGCCGCTTGTCAGAGGTTTTGACGATGAATTTTGGGTACCACATAGCAGGTATACCGAAATTCCGCGTGAGGCAATTTATAACTGCGGAGAACTTAAGGTGCTTGCGGAATCAGAAGTTGCCGGCGTATGCTTATGCATTGCTGATGGCGGTCGTCAGGTATTTGTGCAGGGGCATTTTGAATATGACAGAAGAACACTTCAAAATGAATTTGAGCGAGACATTAATAAAGGATTGGATATTCAGATTCCGCATAATTACTATCCGGATGATGATCCGGATAAAAAACCGATGTTGCTTTGGCGTGCACATGCCAATACGTTGTATTCGAATTGGTTGAATTATTACGTCTATCAGGCCACGCCGTACGATGTGGATTCTATTGGCGCGAAGTAGCGTATTTACAGGCATCCCGAGGATTTGTATCAAATTTTGGTAAAAGGAAAAAGTACCGTAAAATATCGCAAAATATCATGTTTTGATGAAAGAATGGGGTACGAAATGGGGTACGATTGAAATTCCGTG
>JAZLIP010000129.1:0-4564 GCA_045617445.1 Lachnospiraceae bacterium
ATATCCTTTCCATCAAAGAAAATACTTCCTCCTACAATTTTGCCATTCTTATCAAGCATCCCAAGAAAAGACTTATTCACAACAGACTTTCCCGAACCCGATTCACCAACAATAGCAAGTATTTCACCTTCATATAAATCAAGCGAAAATTTACGTATCGTACGTGATTTCCTTCCACGTGTTGTAAATTCTATTTCAAGATCTCTTACAGATAAAATTGTTTTTGACTCTTCCATATTTTTGCCTCAAGTTTTGTCCTAAGTTGTCGCATAGCGAGTTACTATTTACCTACCTGTGATTCTTCGGATCGGTTGCATCAGCAAGCGAATTCCCCAAAAGATAAAACGTTACACTGATAATTGCTACAATAACGGCAGGAAACAAAAGCAAATACGAATAATCCATAAAGTACATTCTTGCATTGCTTAACAATACACCTAAAGACGGAGTATTTACATCCAACCCCAATCCAAGAAATGATAATGTCGATTCCAATGCTATTGTCGTCGGAATCGATAAAGACATTCGAAGCACAATAACACTTACCAAATACGGCAAAATATTTTTAATCAATATCCGATAAATCGGTGTACCAAGACATCTTGATGCCAGATTATACTCTCTATCTCGATATATTATTACCATATTTCGTACTTCAATTGCCATTCTTAGCCATCCAAATGCAATTAAGGCAACCGCCATAACAAAAAAACCTTTTCCGAAAAATAATGAAACCAATGTCAGCACCAATATCTCGGGGATATTATCAAATATATTATAAATAGCAGTAAATACTGTGTCGCTTTCCGGGACATATCCCCATATCAAGCCCATAACCACACCCAAAATAATTTCACCCGTCGCAACCAGAAATGAAAGCTTAATAGATGTTCCGCACGCATACCAAACCTGAATCCAATAATCTCTGCCAAGATTATCTGTTCCGAACAAATGCTCACGGCACGGCAAAACAAATGCTTTATTCAAATCTATCGGTAATTCACTGTAATTTACACCATACATACCGGAAATTATTATGGAAAGCAGAAACAGTAAAGAAAACAGTATAAGCATTACTATTGTTGCCTTTTTCCTTACAAAATTATAGAAAACTGCACCCCAATACGAATATTTAACTGTCGAAACGGATTCTGCATCCTGCGGTTTATACTCAACAAAACAGAAGAGATTTTCAGACTGTGAATCAATTTTATCACTCATCTTATTCCCTCCTTCTTAGAAAATGTTATTCTTGGATCAACAATGCACATAAGTATATCGCCAAGAAGTACTCCCACTATTCCAAGTGCCGCATAAATAATAACCAAGGCCTGCACTACATTAATATCATATCTCTGAATTGCATCGGTAAGTAGCGGTCCCATTCCGGGAACAGAAAAAAACTTTTCCACAAGTAACGAACCACCTATTGTATATAGAAAACTTGACGGAAGGAACTGAACGAGAGGAACAATTGCATTACGAAAAACATGTTTAAACATTATTCTGAAATTCGATAAGCCTTTCATACGTGCCAAGGCAATATAATCCTTATTCAATTCATCTACCATATATCTCCTCGTCCAGAGCGCGTATCCTGCTACACTTGTGAGTGACAAACATATAACAGGCATTATTACCGAAGACACCGGATGTGCCCTCATGGAATACATCGAAGGTAACTTAAGCACAAGCGTTCCAAACATCATGATAAGTGTAAACGAAACAATCGTTGGGACAGCGTTTGATAATATTACAAATGCGCTTCCCAATTTGTCCCCGAATCTATCCTTATTCAGAGTTTGGATAACACCAACGAAAACCCCCAATACCACCGATATAACCAATGATATAATTCCAAGTTTAAGTGATATTTTCATTCTGTCTGAAATCAAATATGAAACACTTACACCCTTTTGAATTTTATTTGACACTCCAAAATCCAAATGAATAATATCCCCGTAAAACCTCATGAGCTGATTTGATATCGGATCATTCAAACCGACTGCGGTAAGGACAGCATACCTCTGTTGTTCGGTTAATTTGACCATTTCTTCTTCACTGAAATAGTAATCCTTCGGAAGAAGACGAAGTAGAAAGAATATAAGCGTTGCAACCAAAAAAAGCGTCAGAACACCGATAATCAATTTTTTCACTATATATTTAAGCATTATCTTACACCTACCCCATTCTTGTTCGTCTTATAATCCACATATCGGTTGGGTACTGATAAACTAATCGATTTAGCCTTACTGTTTTGATCAATATTTGATATTCCGTTTTCCACCTTTTTCATACTGGGAATAAAACCCAAGGCATGTTCTATCATATAGCATTCCGCATCGGCAAACTTTTCAAGCCTCTCATCAGTATCTACTGTCTCACAGGCATCGTAATAAAGATTCCTAAATGTGCACAATTCTTCATATAATTCAACTGTTTCAAATGAATCGGGATCATTTACATCCATATATTCAAATCCCATCGTACTTACTGCGTAATATGCCGTCGCATCATCAAAGATCATCGTACCGAGTGTCGAAGATGGATCATCGTAATCAGGTCCCCATCCACTTTCGTTAAACGAAATATATCCCGGTTTTATCGCATCGGTAAGTACTGATTTGGCACATGTATTGATATCAAATTTAAGATAATCCTTTCCAAGACCTTCGAAGGCTTGTGCAAGCAGTCTTACTCCGTCTACAGAACTCTGATTACCGGCGATCACATATAAATCAACTTCTATCGGAAAAGTCACACCTTCTTTTGTTAATTCTTCTACTGCCTTTTCTTTATATTCAAGTGCCTTCTTCAAATCAAATCGTTCAAATTTATCATTACTATTCAAACCATATCCCAATTTCTCACAAACTCTTTGCGAATACTCAGTACCGTCACTAAAATATCCTACACCTTCAGTATTAAATATAAAATTCTGAGCAGAATACGGTTCCAATGGACTTATTCCCCTCAAGCGTTCTTTATAATCTGCCCCCCATAGCAAAGATAACCTGAAATTCTCATTTGCCACTGCTTTGTTCCAATTCGTATCAACCGAACCATCTTCAAAATTCTTGTGAAAATTCAACACCAAACCAAACGATGTCGGTGGATGTTTAACCGACGTAAGCATATGAATATACTCATTATCGGGATCATCAAGCATAACCTTAATCCCCGATTGAGGTACAATCGTTTCATCAATTTCCCCCGTTCTGAACAACTGATACCCCAATGTTTGACTTTCCAATATTTTAATGGTAACAGATTCAAATCGTGTATGTTCTTCATTACCCCACCACAAAGGATTCGGATCAAGAATCTTCTCATTTCCGCTTATAAACTCCGAAAGAATATATGGACCACAATACCATAACTCCCTATTCGTAACCGAATTGTAGCCGTCAACTCCAAGTTTCCTTACCAAATCGTTTGGAATCGGAATCATACATGCATTGGAATATAATGAAGGAAAAAAGGAGCAGCTTTGAACACAATGATATATTATTGTATGATCATCGGGTATTTCCACACCCACCATATCAAGAAATTTTTCCAATGGTATTTCCTTAGCTTCACCGGCTCCAAGTGACATTGCATACTCATAGTATTCCTTAGCCCCTTTAATAAAATCGCATGTAACTGTAGTTCCTGCACCACCACATTTTGCCTGATTAACGCTCCATTCCATACCAAGTGCAAAATCACGTGAAGTAACATCCGCCATCTTATTACCATTAACATCAACCCAACAAATATTCTCGCGAAGATGAAACGTCCATTCCTTACAATCTTCATCAGATTCCCACGCACTTGCCATGCATGGACACAATTTCCCATTACAATCAGGATACACCAAATAATCAAATATATTAACAGCAATATTATAATCTACTGAATCCTGACTTAAATGTGGTATTAACGTACTTACTTCGGATATTGATGAGACAACGAGATTTCGAATTGCATTTTCTGACTTGTCAATATTTATTTCATCAATGTCTATATTGTTACCATTCAAATAACTTCTGCATCCTACAAGCAGAATAGAAATCATTACAACAGTAACGACTGAAATTTTCACTGTTTTACCCATGCCTTTTCCAACTTTCCAATTTATATATTATACTAAACTATAGCAAATAAATAACTAAAACTTCCCACATATTTATTTCTCATGCGGTTTTTTCGTTCCACGGATAATCTTTACTTTTCAAACTGCTTTCCAGCTTCTATCCGGTATGCTTAACTCGAGATTCCGAGAGTTCCTTCTTTTCTAACGCCAACCCAATCAATCTATCTGCCTGATCAGACATAAACAGCGGGATATTCAGCATATCATCGTCCAGTTTTAGATTATCCAGCGAAAAACGCACGCGAAGCTTGACTTGATTAGGGAATAGTTCCTTGAACTTTTTCCAACTCTTACCGGCGATATTAGTCTCAGATTTAACCTCCACGGGGAAAATGTCGTTTTCTCGCTGAATCAGGAAATCCACTTCATAAGGAGGATTAGTCTGTGTCCAATATCGAGGTATCACTTCAAACTGAGTTATTAGGG
>JAZLIP010000130.1:0-8378 GCA_045617445.1 Lachnospiraceae bacterium
ATTGCAAGTTAGCATAAATGCTGGCTTTTTTTGTGTCCAAAAAAACTTGACAAAGATTCTACATGATAAAAATTGTTGACACGGTAAAAATCTTTTGATATCATCACGTTAGTGCGTTGCGCTTTAACGCGTCAAAGTTTAAAGTTTTAAAGTGTAGATTGATTTTTGTGGAGGTACAATCATGTTTGTAAAAACGCTTTTATTGGTAGTATTTTTCGGAATTATGCTCGCAATAGGATTATATTCAAAAAAATCCGCAACCGATGTGAGCAGTTTTGTACTCGGTGGTAGGTCCGTAGGTCCGTGGCTTACCGCATTTGCATATGGAACATCCTATTTCTCCTCCGTCGTATTTGTAGGCTATGCCGGACAATTCGGTTGGAAATTCGGACTGTCGGCAACCTGGATTGGTATAGGAAACGCTGTAATAGGAAGTCTTCTTGCCTGGATTGTTCTCGGAAGGCGAACAAGAGTTATGACAAATCATCTTGACAGCGCCACAATGCCGGAATTCTTCGGAAAACGTTTCGAGAGTCGTAAGCTTAAAATATTAGCTTCCATTATTATTTTCGTTTTCCTTGTTCCGTATACTGCTTCTATATATAATGGTCTTTCAAGACTTTTCGCAATTGCCTTTGATATCCCATATGCTGCCTGCGTAATCGTTATGGCGCTGTTAACGGGAATCTATGTAATTGCAGGCGGATACATGGCAACCGCAATTAACGATTTCATCCAAGGTATAATCATGCTTTGCGGTATTATCGCAGTAATTGCCTCCGTACTTAACGGTCAGGGCGGTTTCATCAGTGCAATAAACAAGCTTGCCCAATTCAGTAGTGATATTGAACCCACGCTTGGACAGCCAGGTGCTTTCACTTCTTTCTTTGGGCCGAATCCTTCAAGTCTTGTAAGCATTATCATATTAACATCGCTCGGTACATGGGGACTTCCTCAAATGGTACACAAATTTTACACAATCAAGGATGAGCAATCCGTTCGAAGCGGAACCGTCATTTCTACAATTTTTGCCGTGGTTGTTGCCGGCGGAACATACTTCCTCGGTGGTTTCGTTCGTCTTTTTGATGCTCCGGCACTTCACAATGAAGACGGCAGTATGATATATGATGCAATCATGCCAAACATGTTGTCTACTCTCCCTGATATTCTTGTTGGTATCGTAATTGTACTTGTATTGTCAGCATCGATGTCAACATTGTCATCACTTGTTCTTACAAGTTCTTCAACATTAACACTCGATTTTATAAAGCCGCTTTTCTGCAAGAATATTTCAGAAAAGAAGCAGCTTTTTGTACTTAGATTTCTTGTTGGTTTCTTTATCGTTATCTCAGTAATTATTTCGCTCAATCCACCGACATTTATAGCACAGCTTATGGGTGTTTCATGGGGCGCACTTGCCGGTGCTTTCCTTGGACCTTTCATCTTTGCTCTTTACTGGAAGGGAACTACCAAGTTGTCGGTATATGCAAGCTTTGTAACAGGTATTGGTATCACAGTTCTTAATATGTTCCTAAAATTCTTTGAAAATTCAATTGTTGCAGGTGCTGTTGCAATGATTGTATCTATTGTGATTGTTCCTGTTGTGAGTTTGTTTACACCTAAATTATCCGATGGTTCTGTAGATTCAATCTTCGCCTGCTATACTGAGACCGTTACCGTTTCTAAGAAAGATTCTTTGGAAGAAGCATAAAACGAGAAAAAGGTTACTATTCATATTTTCAGCAGCTATGAATAGTAACCTTTAATAACCTTTAATAACCTTTAATAACCTAATAACCTTCATGTCACATTTTGTTTACAACATCACTGTATTGTGGTATACTGTATCCGTATATTTTTGTATATTTTTGTGTCGAGGAGTAATTTTTATATCAAGAAGGTAGCTGCATGAAGTTGTTTATGAAAATTCGCAACTTAATATTCAAGGACGTTTCTGCCGAAAATGAATTGAAAGAATTGTCGGTATTACTTAGAATACTGTGCATCATTGACGTATTCTTCAATTTGACACTGATTTTATTTTTTAACTATTCTTTTCACAGCAAGATTTATCAATGGGGAATTGCCTTTCTATTATTCAATTGTTTGATTTTGTGGATGACATATTGGGATAAGACTTCTGCTTCCGTTTATGTTTATTCAGTGGTTATGATTTTTACGATAGTAACTTATTCCATTGCTCTAGGATCTACTGTAGGCTTTCAATTTTCATTATATACCCTTATTTTTCTTTACTACTACAAAACAGATGATTCTTTGCTTATCAAAAATACATCTGCCATTTTAGTAGCATTATCGATTATCGCAACATGGTTTGTTCTTGAAGTAACCGGTGATATTGTTGAATTCACAAGATCCCAGGAGTTGACGCTCCTTCTTGCAAACAATATTTTTATTTCAATACGTTTGATTACAGTAGCATACTTCTACTATTTGAAGTTTGCATCCAACGAACATAAAATTCTAAAATATGCCAAAAAGCTTGAGAAACTTGCAACAGTCGATGCACTTACGCAATTACAGAATCGTCGTGGTATGCTCAAATATCTCGAGAAACTTACGAATAATGCCTCTTCTCTTGATCAGCTTTCTTTAGCTCTCAGCGACATTGATTTCTTCAAGAAAATAAATGATACCTACGGACATGATACAGGTGACTATGTACTTACCGAACTCGGTAAAATATTCACAGCATTCATGAAAGACAAAGGAATGATAGCAAGATGGGGCGGTGAAGAATTTCTTTTCGCTTTTGAACATAAAAACGGCGACTACGCTTTTGAACAGCTTAACAAACTAAAATATGTAATTGAAAAGAAATTATTCGTTTACAAAGAGCATTCATTTCATATTACCATGACCTTTGGTTTGGAAGAATACGACGCAAGCGTGGGTATTACCGAAACAATTGAACGTGCCGACGAAAAGCTTTATCAAGGAAAAGAATCAGGAAGAAACAGAGTTATATACTAAAGGAATCCGTCACATGGCAGATTCCTTTTATTATTCTACATTCTGAGATTTTCTTAAACATCTGTTACCAAGCAGTAACAACCATTTCAATACTTACACATTTTTCTTATATGTTCTGAAAGTATATTCCAAATCAAAATACGTCATCTCTTCCGACTCATCAACAACACTCCACTCACCATTTTCATCCAGATTCGGAAAATAAGCATCCGCCTCATAATTATGATTAATCATAGTCACTATTGCCTCATTGCAATACGGAAGTAATTGCTTATAAATACTGTCGCCCCCAATAACAAAAACATCATTGGTATCATATTTTTTAAGTTCTTCCATAAGTTCTTCTATCGAATGAACAATCACAGCATCATTCACACTATAGTTGCAATCTCTCGATAAAATATAATTTGTACGATTTTTAAGAGGCAAACTCTGCGGAAATGTTTCAAGCGTCTTACGTCCAAGAACCACAACTTTTCCGGTAGTTAACATTCTGAAGTTTTTATGATCGTTTGGAATGCTCACAAGAAGCTTTCCCTTATTTCCAATTGCCCAATTACTGTCTACAGCCACAACTATTTTCATTTTTTCCTCCTATACTGCCACAGGAATCACAACCTGCTCACCATATTTATAATCCGTAAGTTTAACATCATCCGAAGTGAATTTGTAGAAATCTTTAACCTCCGGATTAAGCCAAAATGCCGGTGCAGGATAGGGTTCTCTGCAAATAAGCTCTTTAATAATATCCACATGTCTGTCATAAATATGAGCATCAGCAATAACATGCATCAATTCCCCTACATTCATATCGCAAACCTGCGCGATCATATGCAATAACACAGCATATTGAACAACATTCCAGTTATTTGCTGCAAGAACATCCTGCGAACGCTGATTAAGAACAGCATTAAGCGTCAGCTTATCTTCACCCGGTCGTTGTGTAACATTGAAAGTCATACTATAAGCACATGGATACAAATTCATCTCATGAAGATCCTGATGCACATAAATATTTGTCATAATACGGCGACTAAACGGATTGTTCTTAAGATCGTAAATAACTCTGTCGACCTGATCCATCATACCTTCCTTGTATTGATGCTTCACTCCCATCTGGTAACCGTAAGCCTTTCCGATAGAGCCATCTTCATCGGCCCATGCATCCCAGATATGCGAATTCAAATCATTTACGTTATTGGATTTCTTCTGCCATATCCAAAGCATCTCATCCGTCGCACTCTTAAGAGCAGTCCGGCGCAAAGTCAAAATCGGGAATTCTTTGCGCAAATCGTATCTGTTAACAACGCCAAATTTCTTAATTGTATATGCACTGCTGCCGTCTTCCCACTTTGGTCTGACTTTCTCACCTCTTGTATCGCAGCCGTTAGTTAAAATATCATTGCACATATCAATAAAAATCTCATCTGCATAACTCATTATAATCGTCTCCTATCTATCCCATTTATCGCACAATGAATTGATTTGATCCGCAAATTTTGCAAGATCCTTATTCGCGCCACCTTCATTATGCTGAATAACCGTAAGCAATCTCTGTCCTGCTGCCACCAACCGTTCAAATACAGAGGAAATCTTGTGACGTTTCTTAGGTGTAACTCTGATTCCGGAAGTTTCTAACTCAAATTCATTTGTGAGTAAATTTATCCGCGTACCCGAATAAGGTGCATAAGAATCAAATGCATACTCCTCATGAAGATATTCGGCAAATTGCTCACACACTTCATCCTGTCCATGAACGACAAATACTCGCTCGGGAATATTTTTAAATCCCCGCATCCATTTGGTAAGTCCCGCCTTATCAGCATGTCCGCTAAGACCCTTCATCTGAATAATCTGCGCTCTGACTTCAACAGTCTCGCCAAACAATCTTACTTCTTTGGCTCCGTCTATAATAGCTCGCCCAAGTGTCCCCACCGCCTGATATCCGACAAACAAAATACTACACTCCGATCGCCACAAATTGTGTTTCAAATGATGCCGCACACGGCCCGCTTCACACATACCGGACGCAGACAAAATAACCTTCGGCTTATCATTGAAATTTATAGCCTTGGATTCATCACTTGTAATTGACAAAGACAGTCCCGGAAATGTAATCGGATTAATACCTTTCTTTACAATTTCAAGTGCCTCCTCATCAAAACACTCATAAATATTTTTATTAAACACACCTGTTGCTTCCACCGCCAAAGGACTATCAACAAATACCTGAAAATCCTCATGCCCTTCAACTAACTTATCAGCCTTAATCTGTCTCAGAAAGTACAACATTTCCTGTGTTCGTCCAACCGCAAACGATGGAATTACAACATTTCCACCTCTATCAAAGGTTGCTTTTAGAATTCTTGCAAGCTCAGTCACATAATCAAGACGGCTGCTGTCATGCAGTCTGTCACCATATGTTGATTCAACAACAACATAATCAGCCTCATCAACAGTCATTGGATCTTTAATTAACGGTTGATTCAAATTACCCACATCACCTGAAAATACGATTTTCTTCGTAATTCCATTTTCGGTAAGCCATACTTCAATCGCTGCCGAACCAAGTAAATGTCCAACATCTATAAAACGAATTTTAATCCCATCGGCAACTTCAATAATTGAATTGTAACTGCACGGAACAAGACACTTAATCGCACCGTCAGCATCCTGCATATCATAAAGAGGTACGTAAGCTTCCACATCCTTCGATCTTTTGGCTTTACGATTATGCCACTCAGCTTCAAACATTTGGATATGTGCACTATCACGCAACATAATACTACACAAATCAACAGTAGCATCTGTCGCAAATATCCGCCCCCTAAATCCCTTCGCATAAAGCAGCGGCAATAAACCCGAATGATCAATGTGCGCATGTGTCAGAAAACAGTAATCAATCATTGATGCTTCAACAGGAAGTTCTACGTTTTCATACGTATCTTCCCCCTGTTCCATACCGTAATCCACAATCATATACTTACCACAAGCTTCAATAAAATGGCAACTTCCCGTGACCTCATGAGCCGCTCCGACAAATGTTAATTTCATTATGTTCTCCTCCTCTCCTACTCTGTTTATCTTTGCCTGATACGAGGAACAATAACCTTCATTACAAAAATAACAATTCCTGTCACCAAAAGCACAGCAACTATCGCGCATACAACAACCAAACCAAACAATGCCTTGTTTCTTACACCCAAAACAAAATTAGTTGTTTTATCGTTATCCGTAATTTTATTTCCACCAAGAGAAAATGTATCTTTAGCATCGGAAACTCGCGGATCTGCTGCCGCAGTTCCGCCATGAGGGTAAATCATCACAGCTCCACCGGTAGCAACATATCCTTCACTCTCAACATTTTCTACATCATCATTTTCTGATTCTTTCGGTAACATTGACATATCAACTGCAATCGGTTCTGACTCGGAATACAACTCATAAGAATTATAAACCCGACCTACAACATATCCTTTAAAGGATGATGGCACCGAAAATGTACCTTTCATTGTTGTCTCGCCATCTTCCCAAAGCAGAAGTTCATCAAAATCACTGATTTCCGTTCTGATATCAATCGTTTTTACATTATCTTCATCAGATTCATCATCTGTTTCATCATTCTCATTAAAATCCTCATCAGTAGAACTATAAATAATGGCTAATCCATAGTACATAAGATTTCCATCAGGCTCAATTGCCGATATTTCATAGTTTACTTCACCATTTTCAGCATTTGCACCAACAATTTCCAGTGAAACACCCGTAGGCGCTGTTGTGTCAGGTTCAACACGTAAATCCGGTGCATTAACATTAACCGTAGGTTCAATTTCATCAAAGGAATTCTCTTTACTCAGCCCGTAATATTCTGCAATTCCTACAGCATCCAAACGCCCCATTCTCATCCAGTCATCAACAGTACCCAGTCTTGCATAATCATTCTTATTATCAAGATATCCATGTTCCAGAATAATCACAGGTAAACCGACCTCCGTACCTTTTCTGATTATTCCGTAATAATCAGCACCCGTTGTGTTTATTTTCGTTTTGGTACCTTTGTAAACCAATCCATCATTTTCCCATTGTCTTGCAATACATTGTGCCATTCCATTACCCGTCATATAGCAATTCCCATATGCCGAAGTATATATTTCTCCGCCAAAAAACAAATGATTAGCACTATTGTAATGGCAACTGATTACAACATCCGCTTTTACGCTTTGAGCATACGCAATTCTTTCAGAAATGCCCATAGAAACATCTGAATTTCTCGTCAAATAAACCTCAGTATTATTATACTCTTCCAATTCATTCTTGAGTGCTCTTGCAGTAATAAGATTAACTTCCTTTTCGTAAAGTTCATCATTATACTCCGCACCATTTTTTTCTTTATCCGGTGTCATTTTTCCACCATGACCCGGATCAATAACAATCACAACTTTATCTTTAGCATATGCCGTTTCATTTAAAACAAACAAACAAAAAAGTAAAAAGCATATACATTTTACCAATCCAAATACAATCTTCTTTTTCATAGCAATTTCCCTATAAAAGAAAAGTACGCTACGCAAACTTTACCTTCCATAATGAATCAAATGATAAATTCGCACACCTGCTTCTTATTCTATCAAAATTTTAAAGCATTCTCAAGAAGTCACAATTTCAAGAATATAACAAGAGCGGATGCCGACCTATCAAATCTGCATCCGCTCTTATATCGCTTCATCTATCCCCAATGGACTATACCTCGTCTTTCCGTCTCGAACAACTAAACCCGTCATGATTATCTATATCAATTTTAAAGTGCCTTTACACTAAACCAATTAATAATCCCCATATTAACTTGTAAATACGTTTTGTCGATACCCGGACCTACCCAGCACTAACTCGTTCCTAAAGTGCTCTTGCTTTACATCGCTCGTCCTGTTCTAATATCGTAGCCCGTAGGCTAAACAACATCAACAACGAATTACTTATTCGAAACTATTTTCTTAAGAAGTTTATAAATCTAAAATTTAATTTTCTGGTGGACCGTACCTCCTTGTTTAATTTTATCTTAAAACTATATCCGATTGTTCTCCGGCTTTCTTCTTTTTCCCTCGCTTCATCTTATGTACTGATTATATAATCCCCGCTTGAAATTGTCAATACGTTTCTAATTATTTTATTTTATTTATACTTTATTTATATTTATCGTTTTGTTTTTTAGTTTATTTGTCGATTCTCCTGTAATTGTTCACGCAATTCCTTTATGTTCCTTTATTTATACTGTAATTTCGTTATTTGCTCCATTACATTTATACTAATTCTATTATTATTGGAAAGACTCAATTTACATATATTAATACAAACTTGATACCTTTAAGTTTCTCCCAATATAGAAT
>JAZLIP010000131.1:0-5877 GCA_045617445.1 Lachnospiraceae bacterium
TGTAGGTGAGACAAAGCCTTCAAGAGGTCCCGGACGTAGAGAAATCGGTCACGGAGCACTTGCTGAGAGAGCACTTATTCCTGTGCTTCCTTCAGAAGAGGAATTCCCTTATTCAATTCGTTGCGTATCGGAAACTTTTGAGTCTAACGGATCAACTTCGATGGCATCTACATGTGCTTCATGTATGTCTTTGATGGCAGCAGGTGTTCCTATCAAAAAGATGGTAGCAGGTATTTCCTGCGGTCTTGTTACCGGTGATACGGATGATGATTTCGTATTGCTTACAGATATTCAGGGTCTTGAAGATTTCTTTGGAGACATGGATTTTAAAGTAACAGGTACAACAGATGGTATTACTGCAATTCAGATGGATATTAAAATTCATGGTCTTACAAGACCTATTGTTGAGGGAGCTATTGCACGTTGCCGCGAAGCGAGACTTTTCATTATGGACAATTGCATGAAGCCTGCAATTTCCGAACCGAGAAAATCGGTTAATGAATATGCTCCTAAGATTATTCAGACTAAGATTGATCCTGAGAAGATTGGTGAGGTTGTTGGTCAACGTGGTAAGACAATCAATGCAATCATAGATGAATGTGGTGTTAAGATTGATATTACAGATGATGGTTCTGTATCGGTATGCGGTACAGACAAAGCCAGCATGGATAAAGCGATGGAATATATCAATATGATAGTTTCCGAATTTGAAGAAGGCAAGATTTACAAAGGTAAAGTTGTAAGTATTAAGGAATTCGGAGCATTCGTTGAATTTGCGCCCGGTAAAGAAGGCATGGTACATATTTCAAAGATTGCAAAGGAAAGAATTAATCATGTTGAAGATGTTCTTACACTTGGCGATGAAGTTACTGTTAAATGCATGGGTAAAGATAAGATGGGCCGAATGAGTTTTAGTATTAAAGACGCGAAATAGAATTTGGATATTTGAATATGTTTTGAGATTAAAATACCTTATCAAGTGAACTTGGTAAGGTATTTTTTGCCTCAGTGAGAGAAACCCCACTTCTATAAGCGGGTGATTGACAGAACGGGTCTTGAAAAGGCAACTGAATGAATAAATTGTCAGAAAATTTAAAATAAAATAACACCTGTTGGAACAAATTAAAAAAAGAACTTGACAAAAATGAATGTTTAAAAATCAATGCTTTCGAGGCTTTCCACAAGCAGAAAGAAAATATAAACATGATTTAACAAAATACACACTTATGTAAACAATGAATGCAAATGCCCGAAAATAGCACATTTACAAGATGATGATACTGTGGAAAACTAATCGAAAAAGTGTTTGTCAAGACCAAATATGCAACATGTGGATAAGTCTGTAAATAGATTGTGGAATAAAGTTAAACACAAACAATTAATGGAAAAGTCAGAAAATAAAGCTTTTTAATATCTATGTGACAATAATCGTATGCACAACCTAAAAACAGAGTTAAATAATTTTGAATAGTGATTTAAATGGGTGTACAATTTTTTTGTGACTGTAGAAAATATAAATGAGCTGTGGTATCATTTTGTTGCTATTTAGAACACTTGCTGTTCCCACCGTAAGAATATGATTCGATAGCAAAAAGCATGCGTCTGCGATTGAAATAGTAAATGATATTCCTTTGAATTGAGCGAGTCGTGAAGTAGTGAAGGGAGCTTTATGGGAAAACGGGTAATTCTTATTGTTATGGACAGTTTTGGAATTGGTGCAATGCCGGATGCCGATAAGTACGGGGATGCCGGTGCAAATACAATGAAAAGCTGCTATGGCAGTTCGTATTTTAGAGCTGATAATCTTAAAAAAATGGGATTGTTTAATATCGATGGTGTTGATTATGCCGATGGTGTCGATGAACCTGAAGGCCTTTACGGAAGAATGCGTGAAGCATCGAACGGAAAAGATACAACGATTGGTCATTGGGAAATTTCCGGGCTTATATCAGAAAGCCCGCTACCTACTTTTCCTAATGGTTTTCCGGATGAAGTAATTGGTGAAATAGAAAAGAATACAGGTCGAGGTGTTTTATGCAATAAACCATATTCCGGAACTAAAGTGATAGAAGATTATGGTGATGAACATGTGAAGACAGGTAAGCTTATTGTTTACACTTCTGCTGATTCGGTGCTTCAGATTGCTGCCCATGAGGATGTGGTACCGCTTGAGGAACTTTATGAAATATGTAGGATGTGCAGAAGGAAACTTAAAGGAAAATATGCTGTCGGTCGTGTTATTGCGAGACCGTTTGTGGGCGAAAGTGGCAAATATACAAGAACAAGTAATCGGCATGATTTTTCGCTTGAGCCGCCGGGAAAAACGTTGCTTAATTATATTAGCGATAAGGGATTGGATACAATTGCTGTTGGCAAAATATTTGATATTTTTGCCGGTAGCGGAATCAGCGAGCATGTGTATACAACCGGAAATGAGGATGGTATTAACAAAACCTTGGAATATATGAAGAAGGATTTTGAGGGATTGCTTTTTTCAAATCTGGTTGACTATGATATGCTTTACGGCCATAGAAGAGATGCGGACGGATATGCCAAGGCAGTTGCTTTCTTTGATTCGAAATTACAACTGCTTATCGATGCGCTTAAGGATGATGATATTTTGATGATTACTGCCGATCATGGATGCGATCCGGCGTATTTGAAAACTACCGATCATACGAGAGAATATACGCCGTTTCTTGCGTATGGCACGAATTTGAAACCGGGGAATCTTGGTACAAGGGATTCTTTTGCGGATATTGCCGCAAGCATTCTTGAATATCTGGCGGTTGATGCCGAACTTAAAGGGAAATCTTTTATCTCAGTGAGAGATTGAGGGAGTCTTGAATTTGGCAAGATGCATTTGAAATTATTAAGGAAAGGTAATTGAAATAAATGTACGAAAAAGAAATAAATAAAAGAAGGACTTTTGCAATCATATCTCATCCTGATGCGGGAAAAACAACACTTACAGAGAAGTTTCTGCTGTATGGTGGTGCTATTAATCTGGCCGGTTCGGTTAAGGGAAAAGCTACTGCCAGACATGCGGTATCTGACTGGATGGAAATTGAAAAGGAGAGAGGTATTTCGGTTACGTCATCTGTTCTTCAGTTTGAATATGATGGATTCTGCATTAACATACTGGATACACCGGGACATCAGGATTTCTCGGAAGATACCTACAGAACCCTTATGGCTGCCGATTCAGCTGTAATGGTTATTGATGCAAGTAAAGGTGTTGAGGCGCAGACAAGAAAGTTGTTTAAAGTTTGTGCTATGCGGAAAATACCGATTTTTACTTTTATAAATAAAATGGACCGAGATGCAAATGATACTTTCGATTTGCTTGATGAAATTGAAAAGGAATTGGGAGTTGCTACGTGTCCGATAAATTGGCCAATTGGATCGGGAAAACGTTTTAAGGGCGTATATGACAGAAATACAAAGTCTGTATTCAGATTCTTTGATACCGAGAAGGGAACAAAGGAAGGTCATATGGAGGAGATTCCTGTTGCAAACGAAGATAATCTGCGCTCATGCATCGGAGAAGAAGCTGCGGATACTTTACTTGAAGAGGTTGAACTTCTTGATGGCGCAAGTGCTGATTTTGATTTGGATGCAGTGCAAAGAGGTGAATTGTCGCCGGTATTTTTCGGCTCGGCGCTTACCAATTTCGGTGTTGAGTTGTTCCTTAAATATTTCCTTCAGATGACGACAACTCCGCTTGCGAGAAAGGCGGATATCGGGCTTGTTGAACCTACCGAAAAAGAATTTTCGGCATTTGTATTCAAAATTCAGGCAAATATGAATAAAGCGCATCGTGACAGAATTGCTTTTATGAGAATCTGTTCGGGACGGTTTGATGCCGGAATGGAAGTTAAGCATGTTCAGGGAGGGCGTACTTTGCGTTTGTCCCAACCGCAACAAATGATGGCGAGTGAACGTCATGTTGTGGATGAAGCTTATGCGGGCGATATTATCGGCGTATTTGATCCCGGGATTTTTTCAATCGGTGATACTATATGTATGACTTCGGACAATTTCAGGTATGAAGGTATTCCGACCTTCGCACCGGAACATTTCGCGAGAGTGCGTCAGATTGATACGATGAAGCGTAAACAGTTTGTTAAAGGAATTAATCAGATTGCTCAGGAAGGTGCAATTCAGATATTTCAGGAAATCGGTTCCGGAATGGAAGAGATAATAGTGGGTGTTGTTGGCGTTCTTCAGTTTGAAGTACTTAAATACCGCCTTGAAAATGAATATAATGTTGAAATTAAATTGGAAAATCTGCCTTATGAGTATATCAGATGGATTGAAAACAAAGATGAAGTAGATGTTGCCAAAATCACAGGAACATCGGATATGAAGAGAATTCAAGATCTTAAGGGTAATCCTTTGCTGCTATTTGTTAACAGTTGGAGCGTTGGAATGGTTCTTGAAAGAAATGAAGGACTGAAGCTGCAGGAATTCAGCCGAAATTAGAAATGATTTTAATTGACTTTACGACTGTGAATTAACAATCAGTCTTAAAGTACAGTCGGCTGCTGAAATCTATAGGAAAGTTTTGAGTTGTAGAAGGATTGGAAATGAAAAATAGTTATATGCGGAAAAGAAATATTTTGGTACTGCTGTTTTGCCTGTGTGCAACGTTAATGTCGGGTTGTGCGGTTGAAGAGAAAATTCAGGATATTCTTTATGCGGCCGATTTAAGCGATGTTGGCGAAGATGAGTATGATGAAGAGTATTACGAAGATGTGCCGTATGATTTCGAAGAGCCTAAACCGGAGGAATTTGATGAGTTTTCTGT
Organism: Lachnospiraceae bacterium; assembly: GCA_045617445.1. Classification (GTDB taxonomy): domain Bacteria; phylum Bacillota; class Clostridia; order Lachnospirales; family Lachnospiraceae; genus UBA2868. The sequence goes on from JAZLIP010000131.1 coordinate 4,811, forward strand.
TGTACCGCTTCCGGAATTGACGGATGAAGAAATGGAAACTATAGAAGTTACTGCCGTAGGAGAACAGGATGATGGTATTGATGCCAAGGAAGTTGATCCTATGGAAATTGATGACATTATGAAACGTCTTAACAACAGTCGTTATTATGCGTATAAACTTCTGGATAATGAGGGCAAAGAAGTGTACCGAGTGATTTATAGTACACTTATGGATTTTGGTGAAAAGATTGAAATGCCGACTATGGATAAGGAGTTGATTGACAAGGTTTTTGCCTGCGTCCTTGCAGATAATCCGGAAATATATTATGTAAGAGGTTATACGCTTATTACATATACGAGAGGTTCAACTGTTACGGGCTACGCATTTTCCGGTCAATATACGATGACTAAGGAAGACAGCAAGAAACATACGGAACGGATTGAAAAATATGTAAATGAATGTTTTAACGGAATATCGGGTAACATGGATGAATATTCAAAGGTAAAATACGTATATGAGTATATTATTAAAAATACGGAATATGATACTCTGGCTGAAAATGACCAAAATATGTTGAGCGTATTTGAAGACGGAAGGAGTGTTTGTCAGGGATATTCAACAGCGTTTCAGTATTTACTGCTTAAACAGGGAATATTCTGCACTACGATACGCGGTGTTGCGAATAATGAAGGACATGCATGGAATGTGGTTAAAATAGATGGTGAGTACTATCATATTGATGTCACCTGGGGTGATGCTTCATATTCTGTATTAAATGATAACGGATATGATTCACTGCCTTCCTTGCCGGAGGTAAGTTATGAGTTCTTTTGCGTGCCTACCGAAGCGATAGAGAATACGCACAGAATTGATAATGTATTCGAAATTCCGGAATGTACTTCGAGAAAAGCAAATTATTTTTATCGTGAGAATTTGATATTTGAAACTGTGGACACTGCAAAATTGCAGCAGATTTTTGAAAACGGATACAGTAATGGTGATGAATCTGTTTTGGTTAAGTGCGCAGATGAAAACGTTTATGATGAAATGAAGGAATATCTTATTACAGAATCAAGCATTTTTGAGT
>JAZLIP010000132.1:0-6380 GCA_045617445.1 Lachnospiraceae bacterium
ATAAATATTTATTGCATTTTTAGGACACTTCTTTGCACAAAGACCACATCCGACACATTTGTCATAATCAATATGTGCAACAAAATCTTTGATTTCAATTGCCTCTTTTTTACATTCCTTAACACAAATTCCACAGCCTATGCATCCAACGCTACATACCTTCGTAACCATCGGACCACGATCCATATTCGCACAGGTAACGGCTACCTTCATGGAATATGGAACCATCTCAATCAATTTCTTCGGACATGCCTCAATACATTTTCCGCAAGCCCTACATTTGTTCTTATCCACATGAGCAATTCCGTCAATAATTTCAATCGCATCAAACTCACATACTGCCTTACAATTTCCATATCCAAGGCATCCGTATCCACAGCTTTTCTCGCCGGCACCCGGAACAAAATTCGCCATACTGCAATCTCCCGGACCAGCGTATTTGTATTTTGAATATGTATTTTCACAAGTCCCGTTGCACTTTACAAATGCAACCTTTTTCTCAAGGTTAACATCATCCACCCCCATTATTTCAGCAACTACCGCTGCTACCGGTTCACCGCCTACAGGGCATCCGTTTACTTTGGCTTCGCCTCTTGCAATTGCACCTGCCAGTCCCTGGCATCCGGCATATCCGCAACCACCGCAATTATTTCCCGGCAAAGCCGCCAGAATTTTTTCTTCCCGCTCATCAACTTCAACTTTAAAAACATTGCCAAATATACTTAAGAATATTCCAACGAATAAACCCACACCACCAACTACAACAATTGCAATAATCATTCCTGTTATATTCATACGATTAGCACCTCATATTTTTAATTACTTCAGTCCTGAAAATCCAAAAAAAGCTATCGCCATCAATCCGGCGGTAATAAGAACAATCGGCATTCCACGCAATGGTTTCGGAATATTGTTGTACTGTATTTTCTCACGAACTCCTGCCATAAGCACTATGGAAACAAGAAAACCGACCGAAACAGCAAATCCGTTAACAACACCCTCCAAAATATTGTAGCCTTTTGTAACATTTGTCAATGCCACGCCAAGAACCGCACAATTTGTAGTAATAAGCGGTAAGTACACACCGAGTGCTTCGTACAAAACCTTTACTTTTTTCTTCAAAAACATTTCAACAAACTGCACAAGTGCAGCAATCACCAAAATAAATACTATCGTCTGCAAATAAGTAATACCAAGCGGAACAAGCATGAAATTATATATAAGGCCGGTAACCGCTGAAGACAATGTAATTACAAATACAACTGCCGAACCCATTCCTGCTGCCGTCTTAACTTTCTTAGAAACGCCAAGAAACGGACAAATTCCAAGGAACTGACTTAATACAACATTATTAATAAATGCAGAACCAATAGCTATTGCCAATAAATTTCCCATTTATTTACTCCTTCCACTGCAACCGCTAACAGAACAATGTTCACAAATCTTATCACAATTTCCTGTTTTACCGGTATCTTTTCCCTTACTAAGCTTAATCTTATTCATTATCGCGCAAAGACCTGCGAGTACGAAAAATGCTCCCGGAGCCATAATAAATATCGTAAGGGGTTCATAAAATCCCGGCATAACCCTAAACCCAAACACCGATCCTGCTCCGAGTAATTCGCGGATAATTCCAATAAGCGTCAGCGATATTGTAAAGCCAAGTCCCATACCCAAACCATCAAAAATCGAATATATAACCGGATTCTTCGAAGCGTAGGCCTCTGCTCTTCCAAGAATAATACAGTTAACTACTATCAACGGAATATATATACCGAGTGCATCATATAAGCTTGGTATATAAGCCTGCAAAAGAAGCTGAATTACCGTAACAAAAGTCGCAATAATTACAATAAAGGACGGGATTCGAACACTATCCGGAATGACTTTTCTCAATAACGAAATAAGAAAATTCGATAGCACCAAAACCGCGGTAGTTGTCAATCCCATTCCGATTCCGTTAATCGCCGAAGTAGTTACAGCCAGTGTTGGACACATTCCAAGCATCAAACACAAGGTAGGATTTTCTTTGACTATTCCATTTCCTAATCTTTCAAATATTCTATTCATAGTTTCGCACCTCCAAGGAAGGTCTTATAACACTCAATACCTGCATTAACAGCATTTACAACAGCCGTCGTTGTAATAGTTGCGCCGGACAATGCATCAATCTCGTAATCCTGCTTGGCCTCATTCTTTGTAAAAGTAAAGAAAGCCACATTCTTATCGGCAAACTGATTTGTAAATTCGGGAGTATTCGCATTCATCCCAAGACCTGCCGTTTCATTAATAGTCAGAATACTGATTCCCTTAACAGTACCATCATTATCAATTCCAAGTGACAAAGAAATATCACCGCCATATCCCCGCTGAGTTGTAATCTGCATAACATAGCCAAGATTATTTCCGGTAGAATCTTTCGCAATTAATAAATCCTCAATTTTCTCAAATTCGTAATCAGAACTGTTCAAGTAACCGTTTATCTCTTCAAGACTAACATCTGAGAATTGCTCAAAGCCAACAGCTTCCTTAAATACTTCCTTAAACGCATTCTCCTTAGCGGCTAAATTCTGTGTCTCAATAGGTGTCTTTGTAAGTTCGTAAACATAACCGAGTGCAGCACCCGAAAGTATTGTTATAATCAGTAATGTAATTACAGCCTTAACATTTCCGGTCATTATACCTCACCACCCTTTCCAAAGCATTTCGGTATAGTTGCCATTTCAATAAGCGGCACCAGTAAATTACCAAGTATAATAGCAAAGCTGACACCTTCCGCACTGCTTGAAAAAATTCTGAAAACTCCCGTTAAAATCCCAAGACAAATTCCGTAAATTATTTTGCCGGAACCCGTCATCGGACTGGTTGTATAATCAGTTGCCATAAAGAAAGCGCCTAACATCAGTCCACCACCTGCAAGTTGGGCAACAATGTAATTTATATCAAATCCCTGCCCTGCAAAAAATCCCATAAAAATCACAAACGTAACAATGTAGGACAATGGAATCTTTAAATCAATAATTCCGAAAGCAACCATAATACAAGCACCGATAAGAATTGCGATAACCGAGGTTTCGCCAATCGTACCCGGAATATTTCCGAATACCATAGCCTTTAAATCCACACTTTCACCATTCTTCAATGCACTTAAAGGTGTCGCTCCCGAAAATCCATCATATTCAAAATTTGTCATCCTTGAAGCAAAACAAATCATTAAAAAGCATCTGGCTGCCAACGCGGGATTCATAAAATTCTGACCAATTCCGCCAAAGCACATTTTGACAACCAAAATTGCAAATACACTACCAAGAACCGCAATCCACCAAGGCACTCCCTGTGGCAGATTAAGTGCCAATAACAATCCGGTCACAACCGCACTCAAATCCATTACTGTAATTGGCATTTTAAATATCAGTTCATACAGCAATTCTGTCAAAACAGACGTACCGACACATGTAACAACAAGTATTGCCGCATTAATTCCGAAATGATAAATACCATATGCTGTAGCAGGCATTAATGCCATCACTACAATAAACATAATTATCCCGGTCGTATATTTAGCTCTTACATGAGGTCCCGATGATACATTCATTAATTCACTCATTAACTTAACACCTTTCAATTAACAATTAATTTATTGACTTAAGATACAACTACTTCTTTCTCTTAGCCAGCATTTTCTTACGCATCGTCTTGATTTCTGCTGTAAGATGTCGTCCGGCCGGGCAAACAAAACTGCAGCAGCCGCATTCACAACATTCCATACCGTTATATTTAAGAAACATCTCTTCATCATTATGTTCTGCAAAATCCGCCAACTTTGACGGCATTACACGCCCCGGACAGACCTGTAAACAAGCTCCGCACTTAATACAACTCTGCGATTTCTTTCTCGATACCTCATCCTTGCTTAAACATAAAATTGCCGAAGATGTTTTAACAATAGGTACATCCAAATCAAACAACGCAAATCCCATCATCGGTCCGCCTGATATTACCTTTTCGGGTGTACATTTAAAACCTCCCGCTTCCTCAATCAAGTGTTTGTAACTCGTTCCGATTGGAGTAAGATAATTGCCCGGAAATCTGATTGCATCACCCGTCACAGTCACAATTCTGTTTATAAGCGGACGTTTTTCAATCACAGCATTGTATATCGACACAACCGTATCAACATTATTTACAATACACCCTGCATCAGCCGGAAGCATTGAAGAATTTATAGCTCGCTTTGTCGTTGCGTAAATAAGCTGACGTTCCGAGCCTTGCGGATATTTTGTCTTGAGAATTTTAACACTTATTCTCGGTTCATCGACAGTCAAATCCTTGAGTTTCCTGATGCAATCCATTTTGTTGTCTTCTACAGCAAGAATTCCTTCCGCATGTTCAAATAAACACAAAATAAGTTTAAGACTCGCTACAAGTTTTTCAGGTTCCTCCATCATCCTTCTGTAATCAGACGTCAAATATGGTTCGCACTCCGCGCAATTGACAATACAGTAAAAAATCTTCTCACGATCCTTGGGTGAAAGCTTCACATGTGTAGGAAATCCCGCACCACCCATTCCGACAATACCTGCAAGGCGAATTGCATCAATTACATCTTCCTGAGACATCTCGGTCAATTCCTTAATGTCCAGCAAAGGCGCCTCCTCATAAGCATTATCATTTTCAATAACAATTGACATAACATTATCCCCGGTAGGAACCCGTCGTTTCTCAATTGACTTTACAGTTCCCGAAACCGAAGAATAAATATTTGCAGAAACAAACCCGTTTGCCTCAGCAATCAGCTGTCCCTTAAGTACACGATCATTACGCTTCACGACAGGCTTTGCCGGAGCACCAATATGCTGCGATATAGGATAAACCAATTCATTTCCCGGAAGCACCGTATCAATTGGTTTGTCCTTTGAAATTTTCTTTCCGTCAAACGGATGAACGCCACCTTTAAATGTGTAAATAGCCATATAATTACCTCGATAATTAAAACTCTAATATTCATTTCATTAGTGAAGTTAACACGCAATTACTGCCCGACGATACCAACACTCACACTACATATAATACCACATTTTTTCCATTCGTGATATAATGACATTCATTGTTACTATTCACAGTTAATATCAAAGTATAAACATTAACCACGTCAAGCTTGCTTGTAAGTGGGAATGTTTATACTTTGATATGTACTGCGAAGCAGTTTGAAATTATTTGGAGAGAGGCAAAGTTATGCAAATAATAAAACAATCCTTTGAAAATCAATCATCCACTTTAATAAGACACCTGTGCGGCACCGACAATTTTCTTATGCTTGATATAGAAACCACCGGTCTGTCAAAAGAAAACGCAACTATATATTTAATAGGCTGTGGTTACTTCATGGATAATGCCTACAATACAATTCAATGGTTTGCCGATTCCATTGCGGAAGAGCCGGAAATATTATCTGCATTTGTTGAATACGTCAGCAAGAATTACACTCACCTTGTGCACTATAACGGAAACAGATTTGATATTCCCTTTCTTAATTTCAAACTTAAAAAATACAATCATACCTTTTCTCTTGATGCATTGACACACATTGATATTTATGAACTTGTAAAACCACTCAAAAAAATATTGGCTCTACCGTCAATAAGTCAGAGAAATATTGAAAGTTTTCTCGGATACACGAGTGATGACCCCTTTAATGGACGTGAACTGATTTCTTTTTATTACGATTACTGCAAAACAAAATCAGAATATACTTTATCCGCGCTGCTCCATCACAACAGTGAGGATTTACTTGGAATGGTCAGAATTCTTCCAATAATTAATTACAGCACACTTAAGGATGAAGATTTTCAGTTCACCAAGGTACAAATCAATACCTACACAGACTACAATCAAAATGAAAAATCGGAGTTGCTGATACATTTTTCTCATACTCTAACTCTGGTAACTCCAATCAATACATCCAAAAACAACATACTTCTTAAAATTTCTCCCAAACATACCGCACTTTTGCGTCTTCCTATAATCAAGGATACTTTAAAGCTTTTCTATGCCAATTACAAAGATTACTACTACCTTCCCTCCGAGGATTGTTGTATTCACAAATCCGTTGCTGCCTGTGTTGACAAGAGTAATCGCATTAACGCAAAAAAAGAGACCTGCTACACTAAAAGAAGCGGTCTCTTTATTCCAAATATTTCAAATACTATAAATCCAAACTTCAAATATGATTACAAATCAAATGAATCTTACATTCCGTACTCGGAAGATATGGACACAAACATATTCAACGAATTCGGAAGGAAACTACTAAACTACTTTTTCTGATAGTAGAAAGAATTTCTTCTCTCATATCCGAAATCCTTATGATTCATAATCTG
>JAZLIP010000133.1:0-2846 GCA_045617445.1 Lachnospiraceae bacterium
TATTCAGAACACCATTCGCAAAATCGCCTTTTCAAGGCTTTTCTTTTGCTCATGTTGTTACTTCGCCATATAAAACTGCTCATAATATTCTTTGCAAGCAAAATATTTTGAGCAGTTTTGCATGGCTCTGAATAGTTACAAGAATTGTAACATTACCGAAGGTAATTTAATATGCATTTTTGCTTGTTACCGGTCGGGGATCAAACAGTAACAAATTGCTATAATAATGCCATGTATTGTATTGCGAAACGTATGATTATTAAGTATGATTATCATATGCTTAACAATATGATACATGGCATTATAAATGTTACGGACAGTAACTAATTATGTGAATGGGGTGCTTGATGGAAATAATCAGATTACATGGCGGTGATACTCTTGTAACGGCCGGGTCCAAAATGAATAGAATATACTTTGTTGTGGAAGGAACCCTTAAGGTAAAATGCCCGTTTATTAACGGTGTCATTTCCGCGGGTTTTTTACTTGGCATTCCAAGGGAGGATTGCGTATTTTATCCCTATGATTACATTGCGAATGAGAATATTACGGTTCGCGCGTATGAATATACTCTCAAGAATGATTTGATACAGGTACTCAGTGATATCGGACGTAAGAACCTTGGCATTGTTGTTGCAGCATATCTTAAGAAAATTGAAATGGCAATCAATGCTTATGATGAACTGGAAAAATCAGCAGATGGGCTGATTGATATATATGACAGGGAATATGGACGATATTGCGTACAGTGCAAAACGCTTGGTTTTGAAGCACGAAGTATTGAAAAATATAATGAAATATGTGATTTCTTTGAGCATACAAAGATTCCTTTGTGGTTGACAGGATATCTTCGGGAAACGGCAGGGAAGGAAATCGGGGACTGGAACAAATTTTTGAATGATATTCAGATTGCGGTTGGTTTTATGCTTAAAACGGCTGATGATATGTTTATGGTTTTGGCGTCATGTTCTAAAATTGCAGGAGTAAGGGAAACAATATACAAATTGTTCCTTGATCCTAAGGGCAATGATATTCTGGCAGATTATATGAACATGCTTAAGAAAACATGTGAAGCTTCGGATGAATCCCAAAAACGCGGTATTGTTGAAGCGGTTAACCTTTATATGGATGTTGTACGTAAGGAATCACATGCGGATGTTGCGGCTGTCAATGCTCGCTTTAGAGAATATAATGATATTATGTATTCAGATTCAATGAAGGGTAGTGCTGCGGGCTCTGAAGATGTGTCGGGTACACACGAAGATGAAATCCTTGCAAGACTTAAGGACTCAAGGTTTACGATTCTTGATTTACTCGGTGTGCAGGGAGATAAGCAGAATATAATTCTTGATTTGCTTGATTGTTATGCAAGGGCTTCGGATAAGAATTCGGTGCAGGATGATATGCTGAGCCTGCGTCGTGAAATCACCAAATATTTCATTGAAATATATGAATCAGGCTTTTTGAAATGGGTTAAGGAACCGGAAGTGCCTGTTCTTCTTAAAATGTTTTTTAATTTTGGTTTCCTTGATGAACGTATTTTGGATGGCAAGAATCAGGTGGCGGCTTATGATATGGCTGTAAATTGGATTGGAGACAGGCAGGGAATGTTTTTTAACAGTTTTGAATGGCTCAAAGCTGTTTATGAAGGCAGGAAAGATACATCCTTTGATTCGATGAGCCTTGATTACGCCGGTATGCTTCAGAAAATGCGCGCGGAGGATAAGCTTACCGAAGGTGATGTGGCAAGGGAATTGATGGATTGCGAGAAGAGAACGATTTTTGAAATACGAAATATGTTTAGGGAAGCAATGCGCTTGGTTTCGGGACGTGTTTCAACGTATGTGCCGATTCTTTCCGAACATACAATCGGACGTCCTTTGGAAGCAATGCTTACGGATTGTAATGAAGTACGACGAATTATCGATAAGGCGCGCGGTATTGATTTTCGCTGTTTTTACCGTGATAAATTGTATTCTAATCCTGATTTTGGAATTAATATGGAATATGTCGGTGTTGAAGTCTTGCCTGAAATTATATTTATGCCTTGTGTTGGTAATCGTGGTGTTATGTGGCAGGAAATAACGGGTAAGAAACGCGTTTCACCGGCTCGTTTTGTTTTACCTTTATTTGCTTCTGACAATCTTGCCAAGCTTGTTTTGCGGATGATTGGCGAATTTCGGTGGGAAATGTGTAAGCGTATACAGGGTGGACGATGGAATGATATTTCCGAGCCATCACTTACCGGTGACTATTTCGGATATTTGGATTCCTACAAGAGAAATAAGGAACTTACTCCGGAGGTTAGGGATAAAATCAAAAACGCATATTTTAAATGCAAAAATAATATACGTGAAATGTTTGTGAAAGATTATATTGATTACTTGTGCTATGAGGCTAACGGAACCTTGAAGCTAAATAAGGTTGTGCGAAATATAATGCTTACGTATTGCCCGTTTAATGCTGAAATTCGGAGTAATCTTGCAGGAAATGCAATGTATCGGGAAATTTTGGAACGTTATGAAGCAAATACGGAGCGGGCGGTTCATTTGCTGGATATGACTATTAGGAAAGTAGAAAGCAAAGGGAAAGAAGCACCTATAGAACTTCTTGAACAGCGTAAACTGTTAAAAATGTAGTGTACTCGTTGCACAAAAGAATAGATAATATTATAATTAGTTGGGCGTAATGCCGGATTATACATTAAATGTAACTATTCAGAGCCATGCAAAACTGCTCAAAATATTTTGCTTGCAAAGAATATTATGAGCAGTTTTATATGGCGAAGTAACAACATGAGCAAAAGAAAAGCCTTGAAAAGGCGATTTTGCGAATGGTGTTCTGAA
>JAZLIP010000134.1:0-26161 GCA_045617445.1 Lachnospiraceae bacterium
GTATTTGTATTTGTATTTGTTTCTGTGATGGCTGCCTTGCTACTGCTTGTATTGCAGATTACATTAAGGTTTGATGTGATTTTGGGGTATTATATTGTTTTTGCATTTCTTTGTATTTCATTGCTTATTTTGTGTGTAACATATAAAAATGCCATTGATTCCGAGGCAAAGGTTGAGCGCAAAATCAATAAAGCAATTACTTTGCAGAACAGTGTAAAAATCAAGTATGTCAATTCCACAAATTTGATTGATTTCTACTATTTGAAGTATCATGTTAACAACTCATATGAGCTTTCGTATATGTGGGAAAAGTATTTAGAGGAGAAGGCTGCGAGAAACCATTCCGAAGAAGTTGCTTATAAATTGGAAACTGCCAGAAAAGATTTGGCAAATGCGCTTAGAAATTATAAAATCGGAGATGTTTCGCTGTTTGTTTACAATCCTTATTTGATTACGGATGACGAGGCACTTTCGGAAGCCAGAAAGAATTTGATTATTCAGCGGCAGAAATTGAAAAAGGGCATTGACTTTAATAATTACAGTCTGGAAAATGCTAAAGATGAAATAGAAGATTTGGTGAGAGAATTTCCAAAATATGCAAATGAAATTCTGGCGATTGTAAGTCAATATGAGGAAGATATATAAAAAATGTGCGCGTTTTATCATAAATTAAGACTCCCTTAAGGAGTCTTAATAAATGTTTCTTTTGTTGTTTTGGCTTCTTCCTTGAGCCGTTGTTCAAAATCATCAAGCATTTGGGACACACGGGGGGAAATGGCAACAAATTCACAACCATATTGGAAGTGGGTTTTATCAATTGCCGAGCTTCTGATTATTCTTACGTCGGTAATTATTTGTGGCATATCACGATACAGTTCAATGTTTGCTATGAAGAAATAACCTATCGGAAGGATACTTTCAGATATGAAGCCGATTCCTTTGGCGGATATATCGGTTACATCTATTGGTGAAGAAATATCCACAATTGAATTGATATTTTCTTTGTATAAATCTGAAATTGATAAATTGATTCCGATAGGAATTCGTTTGTCTTTACGTTTCTCTTCCATTTTATAACACCTCTTTTAATATATGATAAAGAAATACCGGTAAACCGATGTTTCCTCGTACATTTAATTGATTATATATTATTTTTTACAAGTAGGCAAGGTAAACAGGGAGAAGTTTTGTTGATTATTACTAAAGGGTAATGGCTCTTTGGTAATCTATTTGATTTGAGGAGAGTCTTAAAGTGGTAATTAAGGCATTAAATGATATTTGGATCGCATTGAGGGCGTTTGATGAACAGGCGTTAACGGTTGCCTCAGGAGCAACGCTTATATATATTGGTTGTCATTATTGCCAATGCAGTACGCAGATTGCTTGGAAAAAACAGGACTTCTTTACTTATCTGTTTGCGGAAAATCTGCATTTTTGCTGTGTTTATGGTTTATATGTCATACCTTATATCTCTTACATTGTCGGGAAGAGAAGCGGGGAGCCGGACGAACAAAGTGAATTTGATTCTGTTTGGTACATTTAGCAAGGATGGTTCGATTTCAAGACATTCCCTGGAGAATATTTTACTTTTTATACCCTTTGGATTGCTGGTTCCGATGTTTACGAGACTGCTCAGACGATGGTGGAATCTTGTTCTTATGGCTTTTACAGGCAGTATGGTTATTGAAACTACGCAATTGATTACCGCGCGCGGTTACTTTGAACTGGATGATATTGTTTTGAATACATTCGGTGCACTTATCGGTTATATCGTGTTTGCGATTTGTTATCATAGTTTTATTGCAATTAAGAGAGAAACGAAGATTCCGCTTAATCGACATGAAATTCAGATTAATCGTGTTACTCTTTTTGTGATTCAGCTTTTGCCGGTTGTACTGATGGTAATGTTGATTTTCGGCTTTTCTTCTCAAAATGCGGAGGAGTCGGGTGAATTGTGCCGGTTCGTGACTGAGAAGTTGTTATATATTTTTAACAAGCTCTTAAGAATTGGTATGACTGCCGAAAAAATAGAAAACAGTGTGGTCGAATATGAAGGGCTTGTAAGAAAAATTGCGCATATGATAGAATTTAGTGTACTTACTTTCTTTACTTTTGCATTTTGGTATTGCCGTAAAATCAGCAATTATTTATCTTTCATATTTTCATTTGTTTTTGTTGGAATCATTTCGGTTGCTGATGAGAAGCTTCAGGCTTATTCCATCGGACGAAATTCTTCATTCGCAGATGTATGCATTGATATGCTTGCGTCGGTTACAGTGCTGTTTGTGATGCTTGTGATATTGGCGATTTTGCGTTTCTATCATGCGGGAGGTAAGATTACACATCTTTTGTTTGATAATGACTGATGTAGGTCAAAACACTTGCTGTTTTGAACGTGAAAATGTGCATTTTGTGATAGTAGGAAAATTGTCTTGTGAAATTTTTTAATAGCGGAGGATTATAGCGAAATTATGTCAGAAATAGATCAAAGCAGAATTAGAAATTTTTGTATTATAGCTCATATAGATCATGGTAAATCTACTTTGGCAGATCGAATTATTGAAGGAACCGGACTTCTTACAAGCAGGGAAATGCAGGCGCAGGTTCTTGATAATATGGATTTGGAAAGGGAGAGGGGAATTACCATTAAATCGCAGGCGGTGCGAACCGTTTACAAAGCTAAAGACGGTAAGGAGTACATTCTTAATCTTATTGATACTCCGGGGCATGTGGATTTCAATTACGAGGTGTCAAGAAGTCTTGCTGCATGCGATGGAGCAATCCTTGTAGTGGATGCGGCGCAGGGTATTGAAGCGCAGACTCTTGCAAATGTTTATCTGGCACTGGATCATGATTTGGATGTTTTTCCTGTTATCAATAAGATTGATTTGCCGAGTGCGGAGCCGGAGCGTGTAATAAATGAAATTGAGGATGTAATAGGAATAGAGGCACAGGATGCACCGAGAATATCGGCAAAATGCGGAATTGGAATTGATGAAGTTCTTGAACAGATTGTGACGAAAATTCCGGCACCGACCGGTGATAGAAACAAACCGCTTAAGGCATTGATTTTTGACTCTTTATATGATTCCTACAAGGGTGCGATTGTTTTCTGCCGATTGGTTGACGGTGTTGTAAAGAAAGGTACACCAATTAAAATGATGGCAACGGGTGCAACGGCGGAAGTTGTTGAAGTCGGTTACTTTGGTGCGGGACAGTTTATCCCTTGTGATGAATTGTCAGCCGGCATGGTGGGTTATATTACGGCCAGTATTAAAAATGTCAGAGACACGGCAGTAGGTGATACTGTTACAAATATGCAAGAACCATGTGAAGAAGCTTTACCGGGATACAAGAAAGTACTTTCTATGGTTTACTGCGGGTTATATCCTGCAGACGGTGCGAAGTATCCGGATTTACGTGATGCTCTCGAGAAATTGCAACTTAACGATGCATCGCTTAATTACGAACCGGAGACTTCAATTGCACTTGGTTTCGGTTTCAGGTGTGGTTTTCTTGGACTGCTTCATCTTGAAGTTGTTCAGGAACGTCTGGAACGTGAATATAATCTTGATTTGGTAACGACGGCTCCGGGAGTTATTTACAAAGTTTATAAAACAGACGGGGAAATGATTGAATTGACTAATCCTTCAAATCTTCCCGATCCGTCACTTATTGAGTATATGGAAGAACCTGTTGTTAACGCGGAAATTATGGTTACGAAGGAATTTGTTGGTTCGATTATGGAACTTTGCCAGGAGAGAAGAGGTCGTTACTTGGGCATGGAATATATGGAAGAAACAAGAGCGCTTCTTAAGTATGAACTCCCGTTGAATGAAATTATTTATGACTTTTTTGATGCTCTTAAATCACGCTCGAAGGGATACGCATCGTTTGATTACGAAATGAAAGGATATGAGAAGTCAAATCTGGTAAAACTTGATATTCTTATTAATCGTGAAGAGGTTGATGCTTTAAGCTTCATTGTTCATGCTGACAGTGCGTATGAGCGGGGAAGAAAGATGTGCGAACGTCTCAAGGAGGAGATTCCGAGACATTTGTTTGAAATTCCGATTCAGGCAGCTGTCGGAAGTAAAATTATTGCAAGAGAAACCGTTAAGGCAATGCGCAAGGATGTCCTTGCAAAGTGTTACGGTGGTGATATATCACGTAAGAAGAAGCTTCTTGAAAAGCAAAAAGAAGGAAAGAAGAGAATGCGTCAGATTGGTAATGTGGAGATTCCACAGAAAGCGTTTATGAGTGTTCTTAAACTTGATGAAGAAAATTGAGGTTACCGGTCAGGAAATGACAGAAACCAAACAGTAACCAAATTGAGAATGGAGGGGTGTGTGTTGATTAATTCTTTGAGGGAGTTGTCGATTTATGTACACATCCCTTTTTGCATAAAAAAATGCAATTACTGTGACTTCGTTTCCGTGCCGTTTAACGTTGAGACAGCAGACAGTTATGTTGAAGCTTTATGTCGGGAAATTGCGGCGCTTGAGAGGAAGTATAATCTTAACAGAAAACACTATATTCCGAAAACGGTATATTTTGGCGGCGGAACTCCGAGTATTTTAAATATTGCTTGTGCGGGGAAAATTTTTGATGCGTTGGAGAAGTTTTTTAATATTGAATTAAGTGAATTTGACGGTGAATTCACATTGGAATGTAATCCTTGTACGATTACTGAGGATAAACTTGATTACTATAAGCAAAGAGGTGTAAATCGTCTAAGCCTTGGATTACAGTCGGCAAGTGATACCGAACTTGCGATGTTGGGACGTTCGCACAATCGGGAGACTTTTGTTCGTGCTTTTGAAATGGCAAGAGCTGCCGGATTTGGTAATATCAATATAGATGTTATGACGGCTATTCCGGGACAAACTATGTCAAGCCTTCATAAAACACTTGAGTTTATATGTGATTTGAAACCGGAGCATATTTCGGCATATAGCCTTATTCTGGAAGAAAACACGCGATTTTATGATATGGTAAATGCGGGAATATTGAAACTTGCGGATGAGGAAACCGAACGGAAAATGTATAGCGAAACCGTAAATTTTCTCGAGAGCTATGGTTATATGCGATATGAAATTTCAAATTTTGCAAAAGATGGTTTGGAGAGCCGACATAATTCAGGTTATTGGAGTGGCAGGGAGTATGTCGGAGTCGGAGTGAATGCATCTTCGATGGTTTCAAATGTTCGTTATAAAAATATAGCTTCGCTTTCTGAATACATTAACGCAGCTTCGTGTATTGATGCATTTGAAGAAAGAAATGCATTGTCGCGTGAAGACAGGATGGAGGAATTTATGTTTTTGGGTCTTCGTATGAGTAAAGGTGTTTCAAAAGACGATTTTTCGCGTAAATTTCAGGCTGATATGGAAGAAATTTACGGTAATGTAATCAAGAAACTGATTACAGAAGGTCTTATTTTGGATAGAAACAACAGGATTTCCTTGACAAATCGTGGGATTGATTACGGAAATTATGTTTTTTCGGAATTCTTGCTGTAAGTATTTGTTGCTGTTCAATCCCAAACCGGTAACAAGTATTTTTCTTTTGTGATTACTAACAGTAACGGCAAATCTTCCAAAAAAGTTGCTGTATATGACAAATTTTTGTATAATTAGTATGTTGATGTGTTCGCGCAGGCTGATTTTTTGTAATCGGTTATTTGTGAATGGAGGTCATTATGCATACAACGAGTGATAGAATGTCTGAAGGTGCAAATGTTCTTAAGAATGCTATATTTTTTGAATATGATATCGATAAAGATAGCATTAACTTTTCTGATAATGTTTCCCAATTTATTCCTATTCCTTTGAATGTTACGTCCTTTGTTGAAAATATAGAATCAAGAGGCAAGGTTTTTAATGAAGATTTGAAACGGGCAATTTCATTTTTTACAGGCATTCCAAAAAAGGGCAAAGTAAAGATGGAATACGTTCGGTTTATTGGTTTTAGGGGCGAATTTTTCTGGTATCAACTGAAGGGTAAGTTAAACAGTGATGTGGTGAAGGAATCACATATTCTTTCGGGTACAATTACTTATATTGACGAAATAAAGGATGCTAATGAGGAATTGCTTCGCAACAGAGATTCGCTTACCGGGTTGCTTGCTTTTGATGCATTTGGAAAGTTGACGGATGATTATATTGCCGGTATGCCTGAAGAAGTCATTCCGGGCATGATGATTTTGGATATAGATGATTTTGAAGAACTGAGGGAAATGAAGGATGCGATTTCTTCCGACGGAATTCTTTTTGAAATTGCAAGAATTCTTAAGAATGGTTTCAGAGGTTCGGATATTATCGGGCGCGTAGGTGTAGATCGTTTCGGTGTTTTTATGAAAGGGGTGCGGAACACAAATATTCTTGAAGAAAGAGCAACCTACGTAAAGAAAACAGTCAAGGATGTCTGGAAAGAACTTGATTGCTCACTTACGGTTTCTATCGGAATTTCGGTCATGTACAGGGAAGAGGCAAATTCGAAGGCGCTTTATGAGCGCGCGTTGAGTGCTCTTGAAGAAGCCAAGAAATCGGGTAAAGATACTTATGTAATTTGTGACCGGAATATGCAGAAGATGACTAATCTTGTAGATGCTGTGCTTACTACAAGAGAAATGACATTAGTGACCGAAATATTGGACCCTATGTGTAGTTGGGCATATGCGGTGGATGAAGAATATAACATGATTTATCGTAATGAGATGCTGAACGACCAATTGAAAAACGATTGCAAAGGATTGTGCTATGTTCAGAACAAGGGATATGATGAACCCTGTCAGGATTGCCCTATTAAACATCTTGGACAGAACAAATCGGTTTATGATGCTAAGATTTATTCACCGACGCTTAAAGATGAAATACCTTGTCGCGCAACTAAAATAAATGTACGTAACGGCAAAAATATTTATCTTATTGCTTCAACAAAGGAAAATGTCGAAAAACAGGAAGAAGTAATTTCCGAAAGCATGCGAAGAGTCGGGCATGCAGTTGTTGCCATGCAGGATTTGATATGGGATGTCGATATTGAGAAAAACAGTTGTATTCGCATTAAGGAAGAGAATATAAAGAGCATAATGGATAAGCGTATCAAGAATTATCAGACGCTTAGAGATTATTTCATTGAAAATGTTATTTATCCGGAGGATCGTGCTGCTTTTGTTGAAGCCACGGATCCTAAATATCTGAAACAGGCGAAGCGTCTTGGTGTAGAGTTACTTTGCCGTGAGGTACGGCTTAAAAATGTTCTCGGTGACTTTAACTGGTATAACGTTTATGCTGTGTTTAATGAGGAAAAATCCTTCAGAGTGCTTATTATCTGTCTTAATGTGGACGAATATGTAAAGCATCGGCTTGAAGAAATGGAGACGAAAGTTAAATATGAAATAATGAAGGAAAAGAGTGATATTCTTAAAGAAATTGCTCTCAGTAATGAACGCCATGAAAATGTGAATGAAATGACCGGAATACTTGTGTATGAATATACGGTTGCCGATGGTGAATATTACTTGTGTCCGATGTTTGATGATGTATTTGATATTGACAAGAAAAAACTCAAGGATGCCTGGTCAATTGTTAATATGCTTAGAGTGTATGAGGATGATGAACAGAACTTTAAGGAGTTCATTGAACTTGTTAAGAATAGAGGTATTACAAGAAAGATTACTCTAAGACTTTACAATAGAAATAACGTTGCGATTTGGTATACGATAATTATTCAACCGCTTCACGGACTTAACAATCAGGTTGTAAGATACCTTGCTACTTTCCAGAATGTTGATGCGGAAATGCGTATTAAGATGGAAATGGAATATAAGGCGGAATATGATTCTCTGACAGGGTTATATAACCCGGAAACTTTCTATGAGAAAGCAATGTCATATATTAATCTTCATGAGAAATCACAGTTGGCAATTATTTCTGTAGATATTGATAAGTTCAGAATGATTAATGACAGATACGGAATCGAGATAGGCAACAAGTGTCTTGCGCTTCTTGGAAAACATTTGAAAGAGGTTTTGCCAAAAGGTTTTGTTGCCGGCAGATATCAGGGAGATATGTTCAGCATTCTTTATGAGTATGAATCAGATCAAAAACTCTTGGTGTTTATTGATAAACTTTCGGAAATAATGCGTGATGAGAAGGAACTGCCTACGTCGGTTTCACTTGTTTACGGAATTTATAAGATTGTAGACAGAAATGTTCCCGTAAGACTTATGTGTGACAGAGCACGTGCGGTTAAGAAACAGGTTAAAGGAACTGCGATGTGCAATTATGCGGTGTATGATGATGTTATCCGTTTGAAGATGAGGGAACAGGCTGAAATCGAAAGTGAAATGGAAAAGGCACTTTTGAATAATGAGTTTGTTATGTATTTGCAGCCGCAAATTAATATAAGCACAGGTAAATTAAGCGGTGCCGAGGCTTTGGTTCGCTGGAAACATCCTAAAAAGGGAGTGCTTGTACCGGCTAACTTCCTGCCATTGTTTGAAAATAACGGTTTCATTACAAGACTGGATATTTATATGTGGCGTGAAGCCTGTAAGTATATTGCAAACTTACAATCACGGGGAATTAATATTCCGATATCGGTTAACGTATCAAGGCTTCATGTCGGACAGACGGATATTGTGGGAATGATTTCGGATATGGTTAATGAATACGGGTTTGAACCGAGATTCCTTGAAATTGAAATTACCGAAAATCTTTTTATGGATGATGTTTCCGAGTTGTTTGAGGAAATGAATGAACTTAAAAAGAAAGGTTTCAGAATTCTTATGGATGATTTTGGCTCCGGTTATTCTTCTTTGAATATGCTTAGGAAAGCTCCTATTGATACTTTGAAGATTGATCGATTCTTCTTGGATGAAATAATGGCAACCGAGCGGGGAAAAATAATTGTTGAATCGTCTGTCAGAATGGCTAAGATGATTGGCATGGATGTAATCGCCGAAGGTGTGGAAACAAAGGAACAGCTTGATTTCCTGGCTTCTGTTAATTGTGATATTGCGCAGGGCTACTACTATTCAAGACCGATACCGATAGAAGAATTTGAAGAGTTTATTAAAGGATATATGTAGGTTAGAACATGATTCGATGGCAAAAATGCATTACCGAAGGTAATGCATTTTTGCATGTTACCGGTCAGGTGCTGAGCAGTAACCAAATTGACTGTTGACTTTTTCCCTTTGGTATTTTATCATTTCAAGTGCACATGATTTTAATCTTTTTCCGATTTAATTCGGAATCTTGGTCCGTTAGGACGCAATCCAATTAATACAATAATTTCATATTTTATGGTAGGAGGAAAAATGTTCAGTTGTGTATTTTCGTCCGGCATTCATGGAATAGACTGTTTTTTCGTGCGCGTTGAAGCGGATATTTCAGACGGAATGCCTGTTTTTGATTTGGTTGGTTATTTGTCGGGAGAGGTGCGTGAAGCAAGAGAAAGGGTGAGAACCGCGCTTAAAAATGCCGGATTTCAATTTCCGGTTAAGCGAATTACGGTAAATTTGTCTCCGGGAAATATAAAGAAGCATGGTACGGGGTATGATTTGCCTTTGGCTATATCTATTCTGGCAGCAATGGGCGAAGTAAAGCAGGAAACACTTGATAAGACACTTGTAGTCGGAGAATTGATGTTAAATGGCATGGTGGCAGGAATAAACGGTATTTTACCTATGGTGCTTAAAGCAAGAGAAATGGGTTATATAAGATGCATTGTGCCTATGGACAACAAAGAGGAAGCAATGATGGTTTCGGATATTGAGATTGTCGGTGTTAAAACAATTACCGGAGCTGTTCATTATTTGAATGGTGTTGCGAGTGCAGATTACTCGATTTCTGCGAATGGTGCCATAGCTGATTCGGATATGATTAATGGAGATGGTGCGATTTGTGATAAAAGTGATGATGGTATAGATTTGAAATTTGTTAAGGGACAAAAGTATGCACGGCGCGGCTTGGAAATTGCGGCAGCAGGTATGCATAATTTACTTATGGTAGGAGCACCGGGAGCAGGTAAATCTATGCTTGCAAAATGTATACCGACAATATTGCCACCCTTATCTTTTGGCGAATGTATGGAGGTTGCGGCCGTTTATTCCGTTGCGGGTATTCTTAAAGAAAATACCGGGCTGTTGAAATGTCGGCCGTTTGTGGCACCGCATCATACAGTTACCGATATTGCAATGACAGGCGGCGGAACATATCCAAAACCCGGAAATATTTCCCTGGCGCATCGTGGTGTGCTTTTTCTTGATGAAATGGCTGAATTCTCAAGGTACACACTGGAGGTGTTAAGACAACCGCTTGAGGATAGGAGCATTACTGTTACAAGAAATCAGGGAACTTATGTATATCCGGCTGATTTTATGCTGGTTGGTGCAATGAATCCCTGCCCATGCGGAGCATACCCCGATCTCACAAAGTGTACCTGTAGCGAAATCTCAAGAAAAAGATATGCAGGTAAAATATCCAGACCACTGCTTGATAGAATGGATATTTGCATCAGTGTCGAGAAACTGCACTATAAACAGTTGATAAGCAAAGAATTTGCGGAAAGCTCGGAATGTGTAAGGAAAAGAGTGGTTAGGGCGCAAAGGATACAGAAGAAACGTTTTGCCGATTGTGGTATTTTGTTTAATTCACAAATGAATTCGCGGGAAATAGACAAATACTGCACACTGAAATACGAAGATGAAAAATGGCTGGCGGATACTTTGATGAAAATGGATGTATCGGCTCGCGCTTACAATAAAATATTAAGGGTCGCAAGAACTATTGCGGATTTGGAAGAAAGCGAAGATATTACGAGGACCAATATTGCCGAAGCAATCGGATTTAATAATTCTTATGTTTAAAATGAAAGGCGTGTGAGAAGTGATTTGGATATAAAATATGATTATTGGTGGGCATCAATGCAGCAAAACTACTGCCATCCAATCGGAAAAATAGTGAATGCCGCGGGCGGCAGCAGGGCGCTCTATGAAATGTCCGAAAAAGAATTAATAAATATTGTGGGTATTTCCGAAAAGTATGCAGAAGATATTGTCAGACGACGGGCAAAATGGGATTTGGATTACGAATACGAGAAACTTAGAAAGAGTGAAGTTGACTTCGTACCAAGTTATCATGAAAAGTTTCCTAAGAGATTGAAAAGTATTAAGAACAGTCCGTTTGGTATATTTGTTATCGGGGAATTACCACCTGATGATGTTACAAGTGTAGCGATAATCGGAGCACGAAATTGTTCGTCATACGGGCGTATGATGGCGGAAAGGTTTGGAACCGATTTGGGAAGTATCGGAATATCGCTCGTTAGCGGAATGGCCTACGGAATTGATGGTATAAGTCAGATGGCAGCTATAGAAGCGGGCGGGAAATCCTATGCCGTGTTAGGGTGTGGTGTGAATATCTGCTATCCGGCTTCGAATAGAAAACTTTACGAAAAACTAAAGTATAACGGTGGTATTGTATCGGAATACGGACTTTATACAAATGCACAATCAAGACTTTTTCCTGCCAGAAACAGAATAATAAGTGCTTTGTCCGATTTATGTCTGGTGATTGAAGCAAGAGAACGAAGCGGTACGATGATTACCGTGGATATGGCATTGGAACAGGGAAAAGAGGTGGCAATTGTCCCAGGAAGAATCACGGATCCGTTAAGTAGCGGATGTATAAAACTCTGGAAACAGGGGGCACTTCCTGTTACGGGTGTGGAGGATATACTTTTTCAGCTTGGTGAGGATTACAATACAAGGAAAAAGCGGTATAGAAATATTGTGACGGTAACAAATGAAGAAAAAATGGTTTTTGCGGAACTTGATGTATATGCAAAGAGCGTTGGTGAAATTTCTGACAGAGTGAATATGCCTGTAGCTAATGTTTTGGAGGCTTTGGTTGGTTTGGCAAGGCTTGGACTTGTTTGCGAAGTTAGTAACGGTTATTTCGTGATTTCGAGGGAATGTGCGGTTGTGGCCAGGAGCGGTAGGCGTGTTTAAAAAATTTTTCTTCTTGAAATTGAATTTGGTATGTGATAAATTAGGGCATGTCGGCTTGTGTAGTATAACCTGACTAAGGTTGGTATTTGACGGTAGGGCAAAACACTTGCTGTTTTGGTTAATAGTATTTTGAGGTGAAAAATGAGCAAAAATCTTGTGATTGTGGAATCTCCTGCAAAAGTAAAGACTATAAAGAAATTCCTTGGAACAAATTATGAAGTTATGGCCAGTAACGGTCATGTAAGGGATTTGCCCAAAAGTACGTTGGGTGTTGATGTGAATGATGACTATGAACCGAAATATATTACGATTCGTGGGAAAGGTGAATTGGTTGCAGCACTTCGTAAGGAAGTTAAGAAAGCTGATAAAGTATATCTCGCAACTGACCCTGACCGCGAGGGTGAAGCAATTTCGTGGCATTTGTATCATAGCCTTAAATTGTCCGATAAGAAGGTCTACAGAATTACTTTCAATGAAATAACAAAAACAGCTATTAAGACATCGCTGAAAAATGCGCGTGAAATAGATACGAATCTGGTTAATGCGCAACAGGCCAGACGTATTCTTGATCGTATGGTTGGATACCGAATTTCGCCGTTGCTATGGGCAAAGGTAAAGCGTGGATTGTCTGCAGGTCGTGTTCAGTCGGTGGCACTTCGTATTATTTGTGACCGTGAAGATGAAATTAATGCATTTATACCGAAGGAATACTGGACTTTGGATGCCGATTTCTACATAACCGGCGAGAAGAAACCTATTAAGGCGCGGTATGCGGGAACTAAGGAAGGCAAGACAGAGATTGCAACCAAAGATGAAGTTGATAAGATTATCGCTGAAATCCGAAAAGAAAAATGCGTAATTGATGAAGTGAAAAAGGGAGAACGAATTAAGAAACAGCCTTTGCCTTTTACAACTTCTACGTTACAGCAGGAAGCAAGCAAAGTATTGAATTTTTCTACGCAGAAAACGATGCGTATTGCACAGCAGTTATATGAAGGCGTTGATGTTAAGGGAATAGGTACTACCGGTGTAATTACTTATTTGCGTACCGATTCCACGAGAGTAGCAGAAGAAGCTGAAATCAGCGCGAAAGAATATATTTCATCATCCTACGGACCGGAATATGCGGCAGAACGTAGTGAAAATAAAACTACAGGGAAGAAAATTCAGGATGCGCATGAAGCAATCAGACCTACGGATATTTCAAGAACACCGGAATCGATTAAGGATTCGTTGTCACGAGATCAATATAGATTGTATGCTTTGATTTGGAAGAGATTCGTTTCCAGCAGAATGACGCCTGCAAAGTATGAGACTACTTCGGTTAAGATACTTGCCGGAAACCACAAATTCAGTGTGTCTGCATCAAAGCTTGTGTTTGACGGATATACAAGTGTGTATCAGGCCGAAGATGAGGAAAAAGAACAGACGAATGTTTTTCTTAATGAGATTACAAAGGACTCCTTGATTAAACTTGGAGAATTTGATGAAAAACAGCATTTTACACAGCCCGCTCCGCATTTTACGGAAGCATCTTTGGTAAAGACGCTTGAAGAAATCGGTGTCGGAAGACCAAGTACTTACGCGCCTACCATCACAACGATTCTTGCAAGACGTTATATTACAAAAGAAGGAAAGAATCTGTTTGTTACAGAAATTGGTGAAGTAGTAAATCAGATGATGAAGGAAGCATTTCCGAGTATTGTGGATAAAGATTTTACCGCTAATCTTGAGTTACTTCTTGATAATGTTGAAGAAGGAACCGTTGAGTGGAAAACTATAATACGTAATTTCTATCCCGATCTTGATGAGGCGGTTGTTAATGCAGAGAAGGAACTTGCAAAAGTCAAAATTATGGACGAAGTCACAGATGAAATTTGTGATTTGTGCGGTAGAAATATGGTTATAAAATATGGACCGCATGGAAAGTTTCTTGCATGTCCGGGATTTCCGGATTGCAGAAATACTAAACCTTATCTTGAAAAGATAGGTATTAAATGTCCTTTGTGCGGCAGCGAAATTGTTATTCGTAAGACCAAGAAAGGTCGTAGGTATTATGGATGTGAGACCGGAATGGATTGCGAATTTATGTCGTGGCAGAGACCTGTTGATAAGCCTTGCAGCAAATGCGGCGGTTTGATGGTTGAGAAAGGACAGAAATTGCTTTGCATTAATAAGGATTGTTCTAATATTGAAGATAAGGTAAAGATGTGATTCTACATTTTTGGTCAATGTGACATGAAATTTAATGTAAAAAGCCAAATAGTGTGAAAATAATGTGAAAAATGAAAAATTATCTACAAACAAGCGCGAAAACATTGATTTTTGCGCTTGTTTATGTTATGATTGATTCGTTGTAAGATTTGCGTTTGCAAATTAAGTTGTTTCTCCAGGATAACGGAGGTATTAGATGAGTAGTGTTCAATTGTTGGATAAAACCAGAATGATTCAGAAACTGTTGCACAATAATGGCTCGAGCAAGGTTGTATTTAATGATATTTGCGATGTTTTGAAGGAAATCCTGGAGTCGAATGTATTGGTTATAAGCCGTAAAGGAAAAGTATTAGGTACAGGTTCCCGTAAAGAAATAGGCGAGATAGAAGGACTTCTTAAATATGAGGTTGGAGGTATCATTGATCATATGCTTAATGAGCGTATGCTTGGTGTTCTTTCAACGAAGGAAAATGTTAACCTTGAAACGCTTGGATTTGAAGGCGCCGATATCCATAAGTATCAGGCTATCGTGACACCAATCGATATTGCAGGAGAAAGACTTGGAACTTTATTTATTTATAAGCTTAAGGAACAGTACACAATTGACGATATAATATTGTGTGAATATGGTTCAACGGTTGTAGGTCTTGAGATGCTTAGGGCGCTAAATGAAGAAAATGCTGAGGAGAGCAGAAAACTACAGGTGGTCAAGTCGGCAATAGGAACCTTGTCATTCTCGGAAATGGAAGCCATAATTCATATTTTTGAAGAGTTGGACGGAAATGAGGGAATTTTGGTTGCAAGTAAAATTGCAGACCGTGTTGGAATCACAAGGTCAGTTATTGTGAATGCACTTAGAAAATTTGAAAGTGCCGGTGTAATCGAATCGAGATCTTCGGGTATGAAGGGAACGTATATCAAAGTTCTTAATTCGGTGATTTTTGATGAGATTGAGGAATTGAAGAAGAATAAATAGTTATCGGTCAGGGACTGAACAGTAACATAATACTTATGAATGGATTTGTAAGAAAAGTAAACGGATTTGCGCTGGCGAATCCGTTTTGCGTTTTTTTGGTAAAAGATAAAATTCACGCAAGGTACTTTACTTTTATCACTTGTCTTTTTACGGATTTTCTTTATAATAGAGAAAGGGTAGGTGAGTATAATGATTAATACAGATGTTTTTGATTATGTGAATGTATTGGGCAAGGCAGCCGACGGTGCATGGCTTCGTAACAATGCCATTGCCAATAATATCGCAAATGTAAATACGCCGAATTACAAGAGGCAGGACGTATCTTTTGAAAATGAGCTTAAGCATGCGCTTAAAGCGTCTAAGTATGTGAGCCTTGATAACAAAGTTAATGCACTTAACCAAGGTACTCTTTCTAAGATTGAACCCCGCACCTACAGAGACAGTACGGCCTATTCATATAGGCTTGACGGAAATAATGTAGATATCGATAACGAAAACGTTGAATTAGCTTCGAATCAGATTAAATACAATGCGCTTGTACAGAGTATAAATCAGGAGTTTTCCAATTTGAAATCGGTAATTAAGTAGGGAGGTGTGCGTAATGAGTATTTTTAAATCGTTTGGTGTAAATGCATCCGGTATGACTGCTGAAAGATATCGTATGGATATTATTTCACAGAACGTTGCAAATTCAAATACTACGAGAACTGAAGACGGAACGCCGTATAGAAGAAAGATTGTGACTTTTACCGAGAAAACAAATGATCCTACATCATTTGGAACAATTTTTGCCAAGAGCCGTGGTATGGATATCGGTGATGGCGTTAAGGTCAGTAAGGTTTTTGAAGATTACACCGAGGATATGAAGAAGGTATACGATCCATCACATCCGGATGCCGATGAAGACGGTTATGTTACGTATCCGAATGTAAATATAGTAGAAGAAATGACCAATATGATTGATTCTACAAGGGCATATGAAGCTAATGCGACTGCTTTTACTGCCAGTAAATCAATTGCAATGAAGGGACTTGAAATTGGTCAGCAGTAAGCTGCAATAAAGGGGGAAAGTAAATGGATATTTCAACTTTGACAAATGTTGGATCGACTGCAATTGCAAATGCGGCTAAGAGAGCATCTACGAGTTCGCCGACAGGTGATGATTCATTCACCTCGATTTTTCAGTCGGCTTTGAGTAATGTCGGTGA
The DNA here is from genome assembly GCA_045617445.1 of Lachnospiraceae bacterium. Classification (GTDB taxonomy): domain Bacteria; phylum Bacillota; class Clostridia; order Lachnospirales; family Lachnospiraceae; genus UBA2868. Next base: position 16,415 of record JAZLIP010000134.1, read on the forward strand.
AACAAACAATCTTCTCAATGAATATGAAGAGGAAGAAATAAATTTTGCTTTGGGTATTTCAGAAAATACGCATGATTTGAGTATTGCCGCTGCTAAAGCATCTACTGCTTTAAGTTATACAGTCGCTTTACGTGATAAGTTTTTGGATGCATATAAGGAATTGATGCAGATACAAATTTAGTGGGGAAACGAAACTATGGTTGAGAGGCTGAAAGAAATACCTCAGAAGCTTTTGGAATGGTGGAATAAATTCACTTCGAAGCAGAAAACAATAATAATCAGTGTGGCAGCTGGCGTTGTAATAGCGCTGGCTATTCTTGTTACTATACTTACAAGACCTCAGTATGAGGTTTTGATTACTTGCGAAGCCACTAAGGAAGCATCGGAAATTATTGATTTGCTCGAGGGTGACAGTATTCCTTATCAGGTTACGGATGACGGATTGATTATTTCTGTATTGAAGGAAGATATGGCGACTGCGACTTTGCTGCTTGGTGCCAATAGTTATCCGGCAGACAGCTACAGCCTTGATGCGGCATTATCCGGTGGATTTTCGGCTACCGAATCTGATAAGGCCAAGACCTACAAATTGTATCAGGAAGGACATCTTGAAGATATAATGGAAGCGCAGGAGGCGGTTAATGCTGCTTATGTAACACTGTCTATTCCGGAAAATGACGGAACGCTTCTTTCGAAACAAGAAGAAAGTTACGCCAGCGTAATGTTGGAACTTAATGAAGAACTCGGCCCGGGTATTGCGGAGAATTTCGCTAAGAATATTGCGACAGCTCTCGGAAACAAGACAACAGATAATATTACGATTCTTGATTCGAACGGAAATTTGCTCTTTTCGGGAGCGGATTCGGCGGCAGAGAGCAGCAATATTGTAAATACATCCAATCAGATTGCACTTAAGTCGGAAGCGGAACGTCTTGTTAAACAAGAGGTCACACAGGTTCTCCTCGGTTCTAATTTATATGAGGATGTTAAGGTTGCGCCAAACCTTGTAATTGATTTCTCGGCTACAAACGAAACAGAACATAAATATACACAGGCTGATGAGAACGGTCAGAATGTTCTTTCGCATGAAGATACATATGAGGCTGAAGGCTCGGGAGGAACAGGTGGAGTTCCAGGAACGGATACAAATCAGGAAGAAACCACCTATGTTATGGAAAATGGCGGAAATTCCGATTACACAGTTGCTGAAGAATCAAGAGATTATCTGCCTTCGGAGAAAATTACCGATAAGTCGGTTCCACCCGGAGCAATTAAGTATGATGAATCTTCAATTGCAATTACTGCTTCTCATTATGTTATTTATAAGGAGAGCGAAATTAAGAATCAGGGACTTCTTGATGGAATTACCTTCGATGAATTTGTGGCTCAGAACAGCGATATGGTTAAGAAGGAAGTCGATGAAGAAATGGTAACTCTTGTTGCAAATGCAACGGGAATTCCTTCGACAAATATTTCACTTATTGCTTATGATGTGCCGATTTTCCAGGCTGATGAGGGTGGTGCACTTGAGGCTTCGGATATTGCACAAATTGCTTTGATTGTTATTATACTTGCGTTACTTTTTGTTGTTGTCTTTTCAAGTTTCAGAAAAGAGAAACCGGTTCAGGAAGAGGAAGAAGAGTTGTCTGTACAGGATTTACTTCAAACTACTGAGGAAGAAACAGAACAGATTGAACAGATTGAACTTGAAAATAAATCCGAAGTTCGTATTATGGTCGAGGAGTTTGTCGACCACAATCCGGATGCAGCTGCGGCTTTGTTGCGTAACTGGTTGAATGAAGATTGGGGGTAAAATATGAACGGTCAGCCGGATGAATCAATTAGCGGAGTACAGAAGGGGGCAATTCTGCTGATTGCATTAGGGCCTGAAAGATCGGCTCTTATATTCAAATTTCTTAAAGAAGAGGAAATAGAGGATTTAACTCTTGAAATAGCAAATACCAGAAGTGTAAGCCCGGAAGTAAAGGAACAGGTAATCGAAGAGTTCTATCAGGTTTGTCTTGCGCAGCAATATATTGCGGAAGGTGGTATTGGTTACGCCAAGGAACTTTTGGAAAATGCACTTGGTTCCGAGAAGGCTCTCGAAGTTATCGGGAAACTTACGGCCTCATTGCAGGTTAAACCTTTCGAATTTGTTAGAAAAACCGAAGCTTCACAGCTTCTTAACTTTATACAGGATGAGCATCCGCAGACAATCGCTCTTATATTGTCTTATTTGAATGCGTCACAGGCCGCAATGATTATTTCGGCATTGCCGCCTGACAGACAGGCAGACGTAGCAAGACGTATTGCAATGATGGACAGAACTTCTCCCGATGTAGTCAAGGATGTTGAGAAAGTTCTTGAAACGAAGCTCTCATCGCTTGTTAATCAGGATTACACGATTATCGGTGGTGTTGATTCGGTTGTAGAAATTCTCAATACAGTTGACAGAAGTACTGAGAAACATATTATGGAAACTCTTGAAATTGATGAACCTGAGCTTGCGGATGAAATCAGAAAGAAAATGTTCGTATTCGAAGATATTCTGCTTCTTGATGACCGCGCTATACAGCGAGTTCTTCGTGATGTTGACAACGGTGATTTGTCTATTGCCCTTAAGAGTGCAAATGCGGAAGTTCAGAATGTAATATTTAAGAATCTTTCAAAACGATTGGCTGTTATGATTAAAGAGGACATGGATTTCATGGGACCTGTGCGTATGAAGGATGTTGAAGAAGCACAGCAGAAGATTGTTAATACTATCAGACGCCTCGAGGATTCTGCTGAAATCGTCATTTCGCGTGGCGGAGGTGACGAGATTATTGTCTAATTTACTTAAATCCAATTACGTAGTAAAGAAAGATGTAACAAGAGTAATTGATTCCAATGAATTGGTTGCAAATAAACTTCAGGCATTAAACGAGAAACTTGCGATAAGGCAGCAAGAAGTTGGCGAGCCGGATGAAGACGGTTTTGTTTCGGGTCTTAATGCCGAACAACTTGAACAGCTTTTTGAAGACAAAGGCGAGTACGTTAACGAAACTGAGGAATACAGTGATGATGAAACGCCTGCTCCGGAACTTATACCGGAAGAAATAAATGCGAAGGCAGAACAAATTCTTAATGAGGCGCGCGAGAATGCTGAGGCGCTTTTAAATGATGCCAAAGCAAAAACCGAAGAAATTAAGAAAGATGCTTTTGAAATCGGCAAGAAGGAAGGGTATGATGCCGGTTATTCGGAAGGCATGAAAATAGTATCTCAAATCGAAGCTGAATACAGCGAGAAAGAACGTATGTTAAACGATGAGTATGAGAAACGTTTGGAAGATATGGAGCCTTCGCTGGTTGATGCTATTACAGATATATATGAACATGTTTTTCATATATCGCTTTCTTCAAATCGTGAAATTATGCTTAATTTAATTCATGATACCGTAAGAAATATTGAGGGTGGTAAGAACTTTATCGTCCACATTTCCAAGAATGATTTTGAATACGTAAGCGACAGAAGGGAACAGCTTACGGATGGTCTTGGAAGTACGGATACAGTTGAAGTTATTGAAGATTTGACACTTAAGCAATCAGAATGTTTTGTGGAAACCGAGAGCGGAATATATGATTGCGGAATCGGTACCGAACTTGAATTGCTTAAGAAGGAATTAATGCTTTTGGCATACAGGAAGGACTAAGCCGGTGAATTTTTTTGAATACTCAGAAATATCAGAATGCTAAAGAAAAAATATATTTTAAAAGGCTTGGTAAGGTTGTCAATGTTGTTGGATTGACAATTGAATCTCTTGGTCCGGATGCGAATCTTAGTGATTTGTGCAAGATTTATCTGGATAAAACCGGAGAAAATTACTGCCTTGCAGAGGTGGTAGGTTTTAGAAACAGCAGAACGCTTCTTATGCCCTGTGACAGTACGGAAGGAATTGGATTCGGATGTATAGTGGAAAACATGGGGTATCCTTTGTCAGTAAGTGTCGGTAATGAAATGCTTGGACTTTGCCTTGATGGCTTAGGTCGCCCGACAGACGGCAGTGAACTCAAAACTGCAGTCAGTTATCCTGTGGAGGCACCGCCTCCGGATCCCATGGACAGAATTATAATTGATACACCGCTTCCGCTTGGTGTGAAGGCGGTTGATGGTATTATGACAATCGGTAAAGGACAACGTATCGGAATTTTTGCAGGTTCCGGTGTGGGAAAAAGTACGTTGCTTGGTATGTTTGCGAGAAATACAAAGGCTGATGTCAATGTCATTGCCCTTATCGGTGAGCGTGGTCGTGAGGTTCGTGAATTTATTGAACGCGATATGGGTGAGGAAGGTATGAAAAGATCAGTCGTTGTGGTGGCAACTTCCGACAAACCGGCTCTTATGCGAAAAAAAGCGGCACTTACAGCAACTGCAATTGCCGAATACTTCAGAGATCAAGGGAAAGACGTTTTACTGATGATGGATTCATTGACGCGTTTTTCAATGGCACAAAGGGAAATTGGTCTTGCAAGTGGTGAGCCGCCTGTTACGAGAGGATATCCGCCAAGTGTTTACGCTGAAATGCCCCGCCTTCTGGAAAGAGCAGGTAATTCGGATAAGGGCTCGATTACAGGTCTTTACACGGTACTTGTTGATGGTGATGATTTTAATGAACCGATTACCGATACCGCGCGAAGTATTCTTGATGGTCATATTATGCTTAACAGAAAGCTGGCACATAAGAATCATTATCCTGCCATTGACATTTTGCAAAGCATTTCGAGATGTATGAGTCAGATAGCAACAAAAGAACATAAGAATTTTGCAGGTAAACTTAAGAATGTGCTTGCTACCTATAATGAAGCTGAGGATTTGATTAATATAGGTGCATATAAATCGGGTGCCAATGCAACTATTGATTATGCCATAGAAAAAATAGCGCAGGTTAACGAATATTTGTGCCAGGATGTTGATACGAAGTATTCTTTTGATGAAGAACTTAAACTTCTGTATGAGATTTTCTGATATTTTCATTGCACGGAAATCAAAGGTTACAGCTTTTAAACAACACAGTAACAATCAAGACGGTTTGGGGAGAATTGTAAATGGCAAAGTTTTTTTACAAAATGCAGAACATTCTTGATATTAAGATTAAGCTCGAAACCCAGGCTAAAAATGAGTTTGCCATTGCAAATTCGGAACTTGCAATCGAAGAAGATAAGTTGAATGAATTGGTTGCAAGACAGCAAAATTACGAAAACAGACTTAAGGAATTATATCAGAATGAACTTAAACTGAGGGAAATCAGTGAAACGGCGGATGCTGTTGAATTGATGAAATATCATATAAAGATTCAAATGATAAATGTTAACAATGCCAGGAAGAAGGTTGAAATTGCAAGAGCAAAATTGCAGGATGCAGTACAGGAGCGGAAGACACACGAGAAGCTTAAGGAAAATGCATTTGAAGAATTCATGACCGAAGTTGCTGCGAGTGAAAGCAAGGAGATTGATGAACTTGTAAGCTACAGACACGGGCAGGGCATTAAGTAGATTGTTGTGAGTTACCGGTCAGGTACTGAACAGTAACGGTTGCGATACAAGGAGAAAGATATGGCGGAAGATAAGGATGAAATTCTTGATGAAAAAAAGGCATCGGATAATAAAAAGGATAAGAAAAAGGGAAAGAAGAATGGCTTTGATGCGGCGGTTACGGATGAAGGTACAATGTATCTTGACGGAGAAGAGGATGATGATGAGAGTTCTATATCCATGGCATTGATAACAATGCTCATTATAGTAATCTGGTTGGCAATTTTGTGCCTTCTGATAAAGCTTGATGTAGGTGGTTTTGGTTCCGGCGTTCTTTATCCTGTTTTCAAAAATGTTCCTGTAATAAATAATATACTGCCTTCAAAAAATGTTTATTTGGATGATGAGCAGGAATTTGACAATCTTAATGATGCCGTTGATGAAATTGAGCGTTTGCGAGCCGAAAATGAAGAACTCAAAAGTCAGAAGGAGAAGGCTGAACTTTCAGATACCTCCAATGATGAAATAGCAACGCTTAAGGAAGAAATTAAAAGACTTAAAACTTTTGAAGATTCTCAAATAGAATTCCAGAAATTAAAGACGGAGTTTTATGAAGAGGTTGTTTTTGCTAAGGAGGCTCCGGATATTGCTAATTATAAGGCGTATTATGAGAGTATTGATCCTGAAAATGCGGAATATCTTTACAAACAGGTTGTCCAGCAAATGTCTGAGGATAAAGAATTGGAAGAATATGTTAAGGCTTATTCGACTATGAAACCAAAGAGTGCGGCAGCACTCTTTGAACAAATGACGGATAATCTTGAATTGGTTGCAAAGATTCTTGATGCCATGGATACGGATTCAAGAGCCAAAATTTTGAATGTTATGAATCCGGAGGTTTCCGCGCGACTAACTAAAATGATGGATCCGGAATAAGACAAAAACGAAAAATTGAAATAGAGTTGCGAAACATATAATTTTTTGCAATTTTTGTCCGATAAAATACATGAGTAATATCTATGTTACCGGTAAGGAATCAAATGGTAACATATCAATAATCAGAAAGGAGGAATGTAATGACAGGTATAGAAGTAACGGATGTGAAGGCTTACTTTTCTGCCAATGTGGCAAATGCCGGTACTAAGCAGAAAAAGTCCGTGAGTGATGAATCGTTTGCGGATGCCATTGGCGGAGCGTTAAACCGGAATGATTTAAACGGTAAAGACACAAACACAGGTAATAAAGATGCTTTGAAATCAACGTCGGTTTCAACAAAATCGGGTGCAGGTTCCGAAATCAGGGAAAAAGTAAAAACTCCGGTTAATGATGATAAAGTCAGAAACGAAGCACCAAAGAAAAAAGTTAAAAACGGTGATTCAGAGAAGATTGGTGACAGGATTTCGGAAGAGATAGCTAAAGTTACGGAAGCAATTGAAGATGAGCTTTCTGTTGATGTTGAGGACATCGAAAATGCCATGGCAGAATTGGGATTTGTTCCGACAGATTTGCTTAATGTAAACAATGTTAAGGAACTGATGATTAATTTGTCGGGACAGGAAGATGCGATTGCATTACTTACAAATGAAAGTTTACTTGAAGGGATTAAAAATGTTTCCGCTTTGATTGACGATTCGATTAATTCACTTACAGGTGAGTTTGGATTATCGGAACAGGAACTTATGAATTTTGTGACCGATAATTTGAACCTCGATGAAGGAATGGTGAAACTTTCCGGATTTCTTGAGAGAACTTCGCCACAAGAGTATGCGGATGAAGCGGTTGAAAACAATGCAGATGCAAATCAGCTTGTTATGGCAGGTGATTTGACGGATGAGATTGTAAAAACTGTGCCGGATGGCTCTGAAGCCGATGCTTTGGGAAGTAATGCGGAAATTCCAACGACATCGGGTGATGTTAGCGGGACTTTGAAGGCTTCAAATCCTTCACAAGATGCTGATTCGGAAACTTTGACAGATGATGTTAGCAAGTCGATTGAGTCAAATGCGGGAATCGTTTCGGGGGAATCGTTTAGAAACGGTAGAATTGAAGCTTCTGACAGTGATACTAAAGAAACAATCGCTGCAGGGAAGGATTCACTGACAGGTTCGGCAGACACTATTGAAAATACTGCAGGTGATAAGACTACTGTACAAAGTGGTTACCGCAAGGACGAAGAGAATGGAAATGATTCAAGCGCAGATAGTGGCAATCAACCGCGGGAAAATATTTTTGGGACAATAAATGAATTAAATATTGCTTCAAATAAAAATGTTGCAAATGTCCCTGAAAGTTACAGTATGCCCTATGCAGATGCCGAACGAATAATGGAACAGATTGCCGAACGTGTTAAAGTTAATGTGACTGAAGATGTGTCAAGTATGGAAGTACAGTTACATCCTGCAAGTCTTGGAACGGTAAATATTTCTGTTGAATCTTCCGGCGGTACGGTAACAGCCAAACTTACTGTACAAAACGAAAGTGTCAAAGCTGCTTTACAGACGCAAATGGTTCAACTTCTTGAAACTTTCGCTGAGCAGGGACAAAAGATTGATGCTATTGAGGTGGCTGTGGCAGGCTACGATCTTGACAGGAGTCTTAATCAGAATTCGGATAGTAACAATCAGAGTAGAAACGGAAAAGAAAATTCCGAAATAAAGGTTGCTTCAAGGAGACGTTTAAACTTGAATTCGCTTGATGAAAGTGAATTAACGGAACTTTCCGAAGAAGAACAACTTGCGGTGGAAATGATGGAAATGAACGGAACAAGCGTCGATTATATGGCGTAAAAGAAAGGAGAGATACAATGTCACTAGTTGCACCGGTACAAAATGGAGAGATTATTGAAACCTCTACGGTATCATCAACTGCTTCCAAAACAAACGAAGCCGGAAATAACATGAGTAAGGATTCTTTCTTGCAACTTCTTGTTGCACAGATGAAATATCAGGATCCTTTGGAACCGACTTCAAATACTGAATATATTTCCCAGTATGCACAGTTTTCCGAACTTGAAGAAATGCAGAATTTGTCGGGAAGCATGGATTTGCAGAGAGCATCTGCATTGGTTGGTAAGAGTGTTATCATGAAATCAACCGATTCGTCGGGTGATACGAATTATATTCAGGGACGTGTTGATTACGTAATTAATGAGAATAGCAAGGTTTACTTGTCGATTAACGACAAGAAGTATGATTTGGATGATCTTGATACAGTTGTGGATGAAGATTATCTCAATGCAATTAATCTTGTTGCGGACTTTGAAAAGAGCCTTAAAAATCTTCCGAATATCGAAGGACTTACAACTGAATACAAAGACGTTATTACTAACCTTGAACAGGTTTACAATGATATGAATGCATATCAGAAGAATTACTTGACTAAGGATGACGTTGCAAAATATCAGGAATATGTAGCTAAAATGAAAGAACTTACTGATGTTGAAGCTGCAAAAGAGAGAACAGAAGCAAACAGTTCCGCGGAAACTGATGCGGATGAAGATGAAGCTACAATATAGTGATTGTACTGTGAAGGAGGAATACCGATGAAAATAGCAGGCGGACAATTCTCTTCCATTGAACAGGTTTCGAAGGAATACTTGGAAAAAGGAAAAACGTTTTCGAGTGTTCACGGAATTGGCAATCAAACCTTTGCAGATGTCTTAAATACGAAAACCGAAACAAAAATTTCTCAAGGAGGGCTTAAGTTTTCGAAACATGCATCCGAAAGACTTACCGACAGGAATATTGAACTTTCGGGTAATCAGCTTGACAGGCTTATTGAGGGAAGCAGAAAGGCAAATGAGAAGGGAATTAACGAATCTTTGGTACTTATGGATCAGATGGCGTTTATCGTGAATGTGAAGAATAATACGGTTGTAACGGCAATGAATGACAAGGAAATCGTAGACAACGTATTTACCAACATTGATGGCGCAATCATAGTTTGATAAGCCGGACCTTAGGGAGGCTTAATATCCCGGACTGACAGAAGGGATACAATAAAAAGGAGGTCATTAATTATGATGAGATCACTTTTCTCTGGTGTTGCCGGACTTAAAACACACCAGACAAAAATGGATGTTATTGGTAATAACATTGCAAACGTTAATACAGTTGGATTTAAGTCAAGTAGCGTGACTTTTTCGGAACTTATGTATCAAACGACGTCGAATGCTTCAGGTGCAAATGAAGAAACAGGTCGTGGCGGAATTAATGCCAAGCAGATTGGTCTTGGTGT
>JAZLIP010000135.1:0-7188 GCA_045617445.1 Lachnospiraceae bacterium
CACATTCTTTTTTTGTAAGAAGCCCCTCATCTATCAACGTTTCCAAATCAATAAAATAAGGATTTCCGGCAAATGTTGAGAGTGATTGATACGGCGAATCACCATAACTTGTAGGTCCCATCGGCAAAACCTGCCAGTAATTCATTCCCGATTTGGCAATTTTATCTACAAATTCATACGCCTTTTTTGAAAAAGTCCCAATTCCATATTTACCCGGCAGTGAAAAAACCGGCAACAATACACCACTCGTTCTGGTTTGCATATCATTTCCTCTTATTTTTCCAATTCTTTTAACTGACTGTTAAGTTCGCACAGCTTGCTGTCTGCAATTTCATTTGCAAGTGCAATTGCTTTATCACGCTCATCCTCAATCTCTTTGATTTTCTCTTTGAGCAATTTGATTTGTTCCTTACGCTTACGTTCCTCAATTGCTGCAATTTCAGCCTTTGTAAAAGGAATATATTCAAAAGCAAGAACACTCATCGGCGGAATACAAATATCTATTGACTGACTTCTTCCATCATATTCGTCTTCATTGGTTACCACTTCTTTGACATTCGAAATTCCGCTTCCTGCATAAACAGCAGAATCCGTATTGATAATTTCTTTATATTTTCCGGGTTTCTTAGCACCGAGACGATACTCTTCAAAGCTGTTTGCCGAAAAATTGGCAACTACAAGAAGCAATTCGTTTTCCTTCTTACCCAATCTTTCAAAAATCACAATCGTATTCTTGTTGTCATAGGCATTAACAAAACATAAGCTTGAAGGATTACTGTCAGTTTCTTTAAGTATTGCATTACTGAGATAGAAATCATTTATATCAGCAACACATTTAACAAATCCCTGTCTTAAAGCATCTCCTTCATCGAAGTAATCAAATTTAGAGTCAAAAGAATATGCTTTTTCAATACCTGCTGCCACGTTCATAAATGTAAGCTGCTTTCCGGGATAGAAACATCTTAAAGCGTAAAATGCTTTTGCCTGTTTAAACTGTTCTTCCCTTGTACCGCACATTCTTGATACAAAAGAAACGCCATCGCTCATTGCATCAACATATGAAAACGGCAAAATAAAATTCTCATTGAATGCATAAGATATATGTTTAAAGAGCTGTCCGTAATTTATCCCCTTAAAGAAAGGATTCATTCTGCCATACTCAATCATTTCTCCTGAGAAGCCTGTATTCAATGCGTAATCAAATCCAAGTGAATTTTCAGGCGAACCTGTTATATTTTCAAATACCGCAGACATTTCGGCAATCTTTATTATATCCGGATAATTCTCATCAAGATAAGCATTCAGGCCCTTTATAAAATCCACAGCTTCCAAATTAATATTTCCACCGAATTCATTTAAGATGTACTCACTTCTGCCATAATCAAGATACATAAGCGGCGCAAGATTTGAAAAGGCAAAGCCATCTATATGATAAACATCTATATAGAATTTGACTGCCGAATATATATAGCTTCTGCTTAAACCACCTGCAAGTTGATACATGAAACCGTCATAACTTGGCTGGTAACCGATTCTCGCATCTGCATGTTCAAAAAGTGCTGTTCCGTCAAATCGTCCCATTCCGTTCTTCAAAGTTGAGAAGAAACTGATATTCAAATCCATAACAACCGTTAAATCAGACTTATGACATTCATTTATAAACTCAGTAACAGTATTAATTCCTATTTCGTAATCAGTAGCAAATAAGGAAAGCGCATGAAATCTGTCACGTTTTGTCTCATCCATTCCGGCAAAAGGGAGAAGCTTAACGCAGTTAAATTTCAATTTCTTGATATATGTCACAAAAGCTTTAATATCCTTCTTCGTGCTGTCTTTTGTAAGAGCGGCACTGATATCTGCTTCATAAATATTCAATGCACCAAAATCCGTTTCTTCCTTCTTTAAATCCTTGCGTGATGTGTTTTCTTTACCTACCTGCAAATTACAAAGCACCGAATCATTACCCTTAAGAAGGAATGCAAAAGGATCTGCTTTGTAGTTGCACTCACCACCCTTAACAGAAATATTGTACTGATAAATTTGACCTTCCTTAAGTCCCGGAACAAACAGATAAAAAACGCCGGTTTCCGAATCCTTTTCCATCAAATTTGCGGTTGCAATCCAGTTGTTAAAGTTCCCAACCAAAGAAACCCTGTTTGCATTGGGTGCATACACGCTAAACAATACGCCGTCTTTTCCTGCAACCTTAGTAAACTTCGATCCAAGAACACCCTCTGCATTCAGAGACGTTCCATCTAATACCCTGGCAATTTCTGCCCGATCAATTTCCGGAACATATGCGTATGGGTCGAGTAAATCCTTCTCTTCCCCGTCCTCAAAATACACATCATAAGAATACTCATCAAAATCATAATCAGTTACAAACAAACAATAAAATCCGTTATCATCAACGCATTCCATATCAACGGAAGTCTTCGTTCCTGCTTTAAACAAATTCAAAACAACCTTTTCTGCTGCGGGATAGTATGCCTGTATAAATCGTTCCTTCTCTACTGTATGAAGACCAAGTATTTCAAAGGGATGTTCGCAATCCGCATAAGTTATAGCTTCAATTTTTTCCCATTCCATTAACTGGTATTGCTTCTTATTCATATCAAACCTCACAAGATATTTTGTAGTAGTTTTTTAGACCCTCTCCAAGGTCACACATAAGATAAGTATATCAAAGTATTAAAAAAAGTGCCACATAAGTGGCACTTAATTATTCACGATTCATTTTCATTTTTTTCTTCATTTCATACATTTTCTCATCAGCAAGTTTGACTGCCGTTTCAATATCCAAATCATTATCAATTGTATCTTCCACACCATATGCAACCGAAATGAAAATATCATCATCTTGTTCGTTATGAAGCTCGATATTTGTGTTTATCTTATTTATGACTGTATCAATCTGCTTGCGACCGACATCCCGTAACATTACAAGGAACTCATCTCCGCCGATACGATAAATTTCACTCGCTCTTACGGATTTCTTAAGGACACCCGCAAACCTGTTAATAAGCAAATCCCCTTTTTCATGACCAAATTCATCATTGTATTTCTTAAGGCCGTTCAAATCGTAGAAAATTACGCCCCATTTATCACCGCTCGTATATTCCTTTATATCCATTTCATATTTGGCGCGATTGTTAATAAAGGTCAATGCATCAATATAAGCAATCTGTGAAAGAATTTCGTTCTTCTGGTATATTTCCTTAACCATCATCGTATTCAGCAAATATCCGTACAAGAGTGAAAGTGAGAAAATAAGCATACCATACTGCAGGAAATTAATGGACACTTCCATCAAATCCGGCAGAAAATATTTTCCAATGATATTGTAAATAACCGTAAATGCCAAAAACACAATTCCGAAAGTATTTGTATTAATGGTTGTGTTCTTTCTGCGGGCAATGATACAGCATATCATAAGCAAAACCAAAACAACTGCATACAAAACATATGTAGCCGCAACCAACTTAGAAAAATACTCGGCATCTCTAACCATAGAAACAAAAACAAATATTTGATACGGAACAAGTGCCAATACCATAACCAACGACAACCGCCTGATTCTTTTTCCGCAATCTTTAAACATTATGCAATAGTAAATCAGCAGAAACGTCATACTAAGCAAAAGCGAAATATATTCGGCACATTTATAGAAATAGTAATTCGTCTTCAAAAAAGAAGTAACAAATCCGGTACGGAAAACTCCCCAGCAGCCAATGCAGATAATAGTCATTGCAAGGAAAAGCAAACTTACCCTGGATACTCCTTTACCACCGACAACAAGCGAAAAGAAGATAAAGATGACGCCAATACCCAACACCAATATACACAACACAAAGTTTTCAAGATTTTCCGAAATAATATGCAGATAGGCATCAAAGGCATTGCCTATATAAACATCCGAGAAAATATCTCTCTGGTTTGGTGTAATAATATGATATTCGATTTTAAGCGGTTGCGCCCATCCGTCTTTCCTTATATCCTTAAGTGAAACTATATGGTATTCGGTTCCGATAAACTGCGTATTGTCACTGTCAAAATCACCATATGAATAAATAAGCTTACTATCAAAAAACACTCGAATCATCGCATTCTTTGATGCAAAACAAACGGTATTACACTCTTCACCCATCGCAATAGACTTACATAATACAACAACATCGCCCATAACAAGATCCTTAGAATCAAGCTTAGCCTCGTTATCCATTCCGACACCGTTAAGCCTAATCGTCCAATCGTCAATCTTTACGGCATTTCCTGTGTTCACTATATTTTCAGTAGCAATACGAAACAGAAAATACAAGGCAATTATTCCAACAAGCAAACAAGCATATCTGATATAGTTTTCCTTAGCAGCCATCTTTTTATCCATTAGCGAGCCTCACATTCGTCCAAAATCAGTGGATATAAACACAGACATCACACAAAACACACTATAATCAATACCCTAACTCTTCGCCAACCAATATAACCTTAATGCGATTTGGAACTCTGGATGCTCTTGTAACAACCATCTGACAGCATATGGTATTTTCAAGACAATGTCCGCACTGTCCGGTCTTAGCACAAGGAGTATCACACTCCAACCGCACGGTATTTGGTGGTGATGCAAAATTACGAATTCTTCTAAAGCCATCATCAACCGTCGAAACTATCTTATTCATTCCGGCTACGACTATTACTTCCTTTGGACCATAAATAAGAAAAGATACTCTGTTTCCACTGCCGTCAATGTTCACAAGCTCACCCTCTAAGGTAATCGCATTTGAACTCATCAGAAAAACATCGGCATTTATCATCTTGGAATTACATTCCTTGATCTCATTCTCACTCTTGTAATCCTCTCTGACTATCAAATAATGTTTGGCATCTTTAAGTGCCTCCTTAAATCCATTATCACTTATGGTCTTCGAGCCTCCATACGCAATTGTCTTAGGCTCTTCCCCAACCAATTCAAGCACTTTCTTCTTGGCAGCCTCAACATCTTCACAATAAAAGCCTTCTATTTTACGTGCTTTCATCTTGTTGATAATTGATTTAGCCTGATTCTCATAAAATTTCTTCTTTGATTCGTCCATATCTTCCTCTCACTAAGCATACTTTATTTTGTTCAAGACTCGCTCCGATACTTCAATTTCCTTACGAGCCCATTGCCGCAAACACACTGTCTACACCATCCTGTTTAGCAGAAGTGAACTGCGCCATAACCCTTGCAACCTCTGCATCAAGCTCGGCATTACCCGTTGCCGATGTTGCGGCAGGCGCCGGTTCGGGTGCGGTCGGTGCAGACGTCACAGCTTGCACCGGCTCATTAGCCGAAGCTGCATTCGTATCCTCATCCGCTTTCTTAACAAGCTTCGTTGCATCATATTCATACCATTTAATTATACTTTTATGTCGATCATACATAGGCTATACCCCTTTTCTGTAAAATCACAACAGAGATTGCCGATACCGTCAGCACTACCGGTACTGCCCATAATTATATCACATTTATTATAAATGTGACAAGGTTTGTTCCGCTTACGATGCCATAAACTTTCGTTTCTTCAAGCCAAACGTCGGCACTTTTTAACAGATAAAGTAACTATTCAGAACACCATTCGCAGATTACTAAAATAGAATATAGAAAGATTTGGTAACCAATCACAAAAACAATTCACACACAAACGCAACCAAACAGCAAATCGTAGCAACTAGAAACAGCCCAAGCCCAAAATAAGCTGCCACTATCCCACATACAAAAGCCGCCAACCCTGCATAAACAGAATCTGTCGCATGCATTATTGCAGGAAAAGTCATAACAGACAAGGTAACATACGGAACATAGTAAAGAAATGAATTGATGAATTTATTTTTAATAGGTTTTTTAATTAAGGTTAATGGAAGAACTCTGATAAAATATGTAACCCCCGCAGCTATCAATATATATAAGGTATTATTCTTCATTTATCGGCCTTTCTTTATCGTCCTTTCGTAAAACTTTATTTTCAAACTTCATTAGGCAAAACATCCGTTATTTCTGATTCTCAACCGGCTTAATCAGTGCAACTGCTGCCGATATCACCACTGTCAGAATAATGGTTCTATTTCCTTCCGACAATTCCCTGACATAAGGAATAATCGTAAACAAATAGCTTAATACAAATCCTGACAACACAACAACAGCAATCGTCAGATTTTTCTTACAAGGAGCAATGATTATTGCAATAAACATTCCGTATAAGGCAACAGACAAGGCGGCAACAACCGTTGTCGGCAAAACATTACCGGCAACAACTCCAAGTGCAGTACCTATGCACCAGCACGGAGAAGCTACTGCAAACATCCCGTAGCTCACATAAGGATTTACATAGCCGGCTTCGGATATCGTAACACCAAAAATTTCATCAGTAACAAAAAAGCCTACCAGCATTCTATGAAGCAAACCTGTTTCCCTATCAAATTTCTGGCTTAAAGCACAACTCATCAGCAAATATCTCGCATTAATTACCAGTATCGTAAATACCAAAGCAATATAACTTGCACCGTCCGCAATTGCCGTAAACAAAGCATACTGACCCGCCGATGCCATATTAAGAAAGCTCGCCAAATATCCCTGATACCATGTCAATCCTATCTTTTTGGCCATAATACCAAGTGAAAATGAAACTGCAAAATAACCCAACCCAATAGGAACTCCAAATTGCATTCCACGCCGAAACGAATATAATTTCGCCCTTTTAACTGTACTCATTATTACCCATTACTCCATGTTGTTTTTAGAATAAATAACCTTTGTGGTGACTCCGTTTAACATACCGAGTTTTCCGGAAAGTGCACTGATTTCTTCTTGCGGTCCGTCAATCACTATACTCATAACATTAATTCCACGTTCACGATAGGGTACTCCCATTCTTCCGATAATATATTCCGAGTAATCATGAAGCATTTTGTTGATTTTTTCAGACTCTTCTCTATTTTCCACTATTATTCCTATTAACGCAACTCTGTTTTGCATAAAGCCTCCTTAATGTTAGATTTATTGTCTTAACTTATTTGCAATTACATTTGTAACTATTCAGAGCCATGCAAAACTGCTCAAAATATTTTGCTTGCAAAGAATATTATGAGCAGTTTTATATGGCGAAGTAACAACATGAGCAAAAGAAAAGCCTTGAAAAGGCGATTTTG
>JAZLIP010000136.1:0-15953 GCA_045617445.1 Lachnospiraceae bacterium
TTTTCCGGCTTTTGGATTATTATAAATGCTTATTCGATAAAAAACCACCTTTTTCGGAATTAAAAAAATCCACCCCGTGGAATTTACTCCTACAAGGTGGAATTTAATCTTACAAAGTGGAATTAACTTTTACAAGTGACCTTCTTAATCTTAATCTTAATCTTAATCTTCTTAATCTTCTTAATCTTCTCAATCTTCTTTTACCACAAAATTCCCGCTTATTGGATCTTTCAGAGAATAATCAATATTAATTTCCGGTATCTTCCATACAAAATCGGGCTTCGATTTCGGTTTCTCCCTAAGATAGTAATCAAGTGATAACGCATCGCGCAATTCTTCAATATTAATTTTACATACATCACTTAATTTGTTCTTATTTATATGTTCGGCAAATTCAAGCAGGATATCATACCTTTTGAACCGTTTTGGCATCACCACATAATAATTCATGCAATTATAATATTCCGACAGCAAATAGTACAACGCAAATGGTTCAGCAAAGGATTTCTCCAGTATCTTAATTCCATTAAGAAACTGCGCACTGTTATAATATATTTCAACCATTTCCTCAACCCGTTTAAGAAGATTCACCTCCTCATAGGATATCCACTTCGTATACATCACTTCATACGGTGCCCTGCCACCCGCACCGATTCCAAACTCGGTTACTTTCTTTGAAATTTCCGTCCCGCTTAATACCTTCAAAAAACCAAGTTGAAGCTGATGCGGTTTCATCATATAAACTTCATTAAATGACTTTCTAAAGCTTGCCAAATCTTCGTAGGGCAATCCGGCAATAAGATCAAGATGGATATGAACATTTCCCCGTTCCCTTAACTTAAAAACATTTTCGCGAAGCTTTTCCATATCACACGGCCGATTTATTGCTTCAAGCGTCTTAGGATTCGTAGTCTGCACTCCGATTTCAAGTTGCACCTGTCCCGGTCGCAATTGTCCGATTAGCAATATTTCCTCATCAGTAAGGATATCCGCCGCAACTTCAAAATGGAAGTTCGTAATTCCATTATCATTTACACGTATAAAATCGATTATTTCATATGTTCGCTTTTTGTCACAATTAAATGTCCTGTCGACAAATTTCACCTGAAGTACCCGTTTATCAAGAAATGTTTTCAATTCTTTCTTTACTATACTTACATCCTTAAAACGTAAGCTTTTTTCAATCGATGACAAACAGTAAGCACATCTAAACGGGCATCCTCTCTGTGATTCATAATAAATTATCCTATTCTCGCAAGATACATTTTCATGGAAAAACGGAATTTCATTTCCGGCAATATATCCGTCTTTTGGTACAATATAAACATACTCTTGTGTATTGGTAGCATTTGAGCGCATTACTATATGCGGAATCGTTGAATCAGTAAGATTATTTTGATAAGTGAAGGAAGGATCATTACAATTACGCAGCAGAAAAGAAAACAATTTCTCACCTTCGCCACACATTACACCCTCAATCGACTTATACGTGTTAAGTATCATCTCAGCTCTAAACGACACTTCAGGACCCCCCAGCCAGATAGTTGTTTCCGGCAGGATTTTTGGAAGTTCAATCAGCAGTCTTTCAACTACATCAATATTCCAGATATAACATGAAAGCCCGATTACTTCAGGTTTTCTTTTATATATTTCTTCCAATATATATGCAAATGAATTATTAATGGTATATTCCGCTGTTTCAACTCCGTCAAATCCCTCACGTTCCGCGTAAGCTTTCAAGGAATAAATCGCAGGATTTGAATGAATATATTTTGCATTAATTCCAACAAGTAAAAATCTCATAATAATCTCCCTTATCTCAATTTCATAACATCTTCACGGTTCGCTCAAGAAATTTAACGTACCGTTCAGTCTGCCGGTAACAATTTAATATCGTAAAATAGTAACGGAAAATATTTTGTAACATTCCTTGCATTTTGTGACGTTTCGTTTTATAATATAGCTATAAAAGTAGGTTTTTATGCCCACGCGTATTTCATTTATATTCTTCGGAAGGATCCGCAGAACGAAATGGACGTATCATTTCAAGGACGAAAGGAGGGGCAAACATGGCTAATATTTCAACATTAAACACAGTCTATAATCATTACTTGACTACATATGCGCCACAGGGTACCAATTCAAAATATGATACCCATAAGAAGAGTGAGCTTCGTGGCGTCTACAATTCGATTGTCAAAATGAACAAAGAATCCCCTCTCTTCCTAATAGATAACAGTCAGGATACCAAAGAATTTGCTGTTACTCTGAAAGAAAGTGCGCGTTCTCTGAGAAATACAATTTCATCGCTATCCATGGAAAACAACGAAAGCATGCTATCCAAGAAAACCGTATCCACCAGCAACAATAATCTTGTAGAAGCAAACTTTATCGGTGAAATTGATGACAATACGGAAGCCACAGATATCGAATTGCAAATTGATCGATTGGCTACCTCGCAAACTAACGAAGGCAAATATCTTCCTGCGGATGAGCTTGCACTTCCGCCCGATACGTATTCTTTCGATATTCGTTCCAGAGATATTGACTACGAATTCCAATTTAACATAAACGAAGGTGATACGAACCGTGATATTGAGGAAAAGCTTTCAAGACTAATCACTCGTTCAAACATAGGCGTGAAGGCTTCAACTGTTACAACGGAAGATGGTCTGATCGCTCTTAAATTAACATCTGACGATACCGGCAGGAAAGCAAATTCCGATTTACAGTTCATCGTAAGCGATGACAAAACAAGCAAACGAAAAGGTGCTGTTGACTACTTTGGTTTGGATCAGATTTCCGAGTATCCTCAGGACGCGAAATTTAGAGTTGACGGCGAAGCTCAAACCTCGCCAAACAATAACTTCGTAATAGGTAAAAACTATGATGTTACCCTAAAAGGAATCACTGAAGGCGAAGAAACCGTATCCATCGGTTTGAAAACAGATGTCGAATCATTGACCGATAATATTTCGCATTTGATAATGGGCTACAACGAATTCATACAAAATACTGCGAAATTCCTGGACAGCCAGCCGAATTCCAAAGCTTTGGTTCGTGAGATGAACAGCATTTCACGTGGTTTAGGGCACGAGTTGGAATCAATCGGATTAAGTTTAAATGAGGATGGTCAAATTTCACTTGACAAGAATCTCGTGAAACAAACCGCCGAGGAAGAAGATGCACTTGAACGTTTCGAAAATGTTAGAACTTTCGCAAACAATCTCCTTACCAAAGCAAACGACGTTTCACTTAACCCAATGCAATATGTTCAAAAAACCGTTGTTGCATATAAGAACCCCGGGCATAATTTTGCTTCACCGTATATAACCAGCAACTACAGTGGTATGATGTTTTCAAGTTATTGCTAAAAGAGGCTGAATCAAATTAATGATTAGCCTCTTTTTTGCATTTTCAATCATCAACGCAGTTTGAAAATTTATTTCCAAACTTCAATTCAGCATAAGCCGCCTCTAACGCACCGGCAACAACCTGATGCATATCGTAGTACTTATACTCCGCAAGACGTCCTCCAAAAATCACATTCTTTTCCGCATTGGCCAATGCTTTATACTTTTCAAAAAGCCTATTATTCTTCTCGTCATTCATCGGATAGTAAGGTTCGTCACCCATTTTCCACGTTGTCGGATATTCTTTCGTTATCACAGTTGTATCCGAAGTGTAAAACTCAAAATGCTTATGCTCAATAATTCTCGTGTAAGGAACTTCATACTCGGTGTAATTCACAACAGCATTTCCCTGATAATTAGGCACATCAAGCTTCTCTGTTTCAAATCTTAAGCTCCTATATTCCAATTCGTCAAACCTGTAATCGTAAAATTCATCCAGCATACCCGTAAATACGATTTTTTTCGCGCACTCTTCGTATGCCTTACGCTTAGTAAAGAAATCCGCATTAAGTTCAACCTCCGATCCCTCAAGCATCTTATTGATTATTCCTGTATAACCGCCAATAGGGATTCCCTGATATTTATCATTAAAATAATTGTTGTCATAGGTAAAACGAACTGGCAAACGTTTTATAATAAAAGCAGGTAATTCTTCCGCTCTCTTACCCCACTGTTTTTCCGTATATCCCTCTACCAACTTTTCATATATATCACGACCAACAAGAGTCAATGCCTGTTCTTTAAGATTTCTCGGTTCATTAACGCCTTCCGCATGCATTGCATCCAAAGCTTTTTTCCTCTGTTCTTCAATCTTAGTGAGCGCTTCGTCCGGAGTTTTCACGCCCCAAAGTGCATGAAATGTATTCATATTAAAAGGCAAATTATACAATTCATCTTTATATCTTGCCACGGGCGAATTTGTGTACCGGTTAAATTCAACAAATGAATTTACATAATCCCAGACTTCCTTATTATTCGTATGGAAAATATGCGCACCATATCGATGAACATTAATTCCGTCAACTCTCTCCGTATAGACATTACCACCCACATGATTTCTTCTATCGATTACAAGGCATTTCTTTCCCGCTTTTGTTGCCTCATATGCAAATATTGCACCAAACAAGCCGGCGCCAACAATCAAATAATCATACTTATTCATTTCACAATTCCTCCAAAAAAAACAAGCCGATGTATTATTCGGCTTGTTTAAGACTTCTATTCACCTAAACCACTTTCAATCGCATCTACCAATGTTTTAAGAGCTTCCTCTTCATCCTCGCCTTCGCAAACAAATTCAATCTCATCACCGCATTTTACGCAAGCACCCAAGACGCTTAAAACACTCTTAGCATTCGCGGTATTTTCATGAAAATTAAACGTAATCAAGGACTTAAACTGCATCGCTTCCTTACAGAGAATTCCTGCCGGCCTCAAATGCAATCCGGTCGGATTCTTAATAACCACTTTCTGGCTGACCATATTCCGATGCCTCCATTCAATAGATAATCAAAGTTGTAACAAACAACCTAACTAATTATACCACGTAACTTTACTTTTCACAAGCAAAATCATTCTGCATCGCCGGTTGCTACAATTGCCATATCGCCTACAGTTACCGGAAGAGTGATATCATCATTAAGAACATAAAGACTAACTTCCATATATTCCGTATTCGTCATCGAAATTCTGTCAGGCAAAGTCAATTTAATCACGCCGTCATTCAAACCGGAGAAATAAGTCTCACCCACCTTGATTTCACCATGCGGAATCATATTTGAAGCATCAATAGTTCCCATTATCGCCATCGGATCAACCATAGCCAAATCATCTGCGAAGCCCGTAATGCTAACTCGCTTATATCCTCCTATATCAACAATGGCGCCACCGTATCCTGCCGGAACGTTTACAAGCGACAGGTTTGCGGTCGGAATATCTATTTGAACAGTTTCAAGCGCATTGACTTTCACAGTTACAACCGCACTCGTCGTAGAGCCTTCCACAATTCTTACATTTTCGGGTAGGTACTTCTTAATGCCAAACTTCATGGTAACATCACTGCTTGCTCCGTTTAATGCCAAATCATCTGCTAAAATCCGAACTTCGGTCAAATCATTAAAAGCATTTCCCGATCCTGCAACAATAACGGATTCGGGTTCAACAAGCACCTCACCCGTCATTAAATATCCCTCGGCGGTTGTTCCCGATGCAGATGCAACAATAGGAATTTCTTTGGTTTCAAGTACTTCCACGTCAACGTGTACGCTATCAATGCTCATCGCAAGCATATCATTTTTCAGAGACTCACCATTGCCATCATAAAGTTTAATTTGAGTATTGGTTGATATATTCGTAGAGAAATTATCAACATCAACAATTGCTTTAGCGTCTGATATTTTCGAAACAACAGACTTAGGTCCCGAAACAGTTACAACATTTACATTTGAAGAAACATTTCCAAGAACATATCCCTTCAGTGGAGTTCCTTCGGTTTCAATATCGATACCAAACTGTATTCTAAGCAAATCCTCAATCTGAACTTTCAGATTCTTCGTCAAAGGCGTAATTGATTCGAGCCGATCGGAATATTTCGAGGATTTTACATCAATCGAAACCGTATTCATAAATGTAATGTCCTTCATATCGGCAGTTGCCTTAATATAATCCTTTGACATTTTTTCAATAACAGACCGTTTAGCAGAAACAACTACAGAAATGGTGTCCGAGCCTTCAAGAACCTGATAGACCTTGCCTTGTTTTGCAATCGCCTCCGTACTTGTTATTTCAACAGGAATCCCTGTATAAGTTCGTGAAATAACAGGATCATCAATATTAAGTACCAGAACCCACAATACAAAAGCAATCACAAAAGAAGCTATTTTGAGGCCGGCATTATTTGTCAGTAACTTTTTCATTCTTCGACCTACCTTTCCAGAAAAACAGCTTCTTCTCTTCAATTGTCTTATTCTGAACCTTAGTCAGCTTCGCCTTAAGAAAATCTGCATCAATATTTCTAAACAATTCACCATTAAATGTAGCAGAAACACGACCTGTCTCCTCAGAAACAATTACCGTAAGAGAATCCGTCACCTCAGAAATACCAATACCCGCACGATGACGTGTACCAAGTTCCTTACTTAATTCCATACTTTCCGATAAAGGCAAATAACATGTAGCAGATACGACCCTGTTCTCACGAATAATTACCGCACCATCATGCAAAGGCGTATTATGCTCAAAAATATTAATAAGTAACTGACTGGAAACAACCGCATCAACCAAAATTCCCGTTTTCTCATAATCAACAAGGGAATCATTTTGCTCAATAACAATAAGGGCACCGGTCTTAGCCTTGCCCATTTCATAAGCAGCTCTTACTATTTCATCAATTGTGGTATCCGAAAACAATTCGCCCGACACTCGTGTATTATCAAACGAGAACAATGACGTAATTACACTCTTCTTTCCTAGCTGTTCCAATGCTTTACGCAATTCAGGCTGAAAAACAACGAGCAATGCGGTAACCGCTATACTTGTAACGTTCTTGGCAATCCACAGAATTGTGGTCATGTCAAAAATAGCGGCCACAAAAACAAAGACAAGAATAACAACAATACCTTTCATAAGTGACCAGGCTTTCGTATCCTTCACCCATACCAAAAGCTGATACACCAAAAAAGTAATAATAAGAATTTCTATTATATCCGTCCACATAATCGTGGGCATCGATATCCAATTCAGATATTTACCTGTAAATATCTGAATATTATCCAATATTTGTCTCATACTACATCCCCAAATCAATCGCTACATAGTTACTGTCCAGTCGCTAACCAGTCAGTAACAGGCAAAATGCATATTAAATCCCCTTCGATAATGCATTCTGCATTAAACCTATTTTTACAATCAAACAGCAAGTGTGCCTACTTACTGTTGAATAGTCCACCCTCATATCATCGGCGCTGAGGATTTATTCTCTTAACCTCAACCGACGGTTCTTCCACAGTAACCTTAGGCACTGCCTTAACATAGTAGTAATATTCATCATCTTCAAATTGAACATTCTCTGTTCTGGAGTAATCAACGTTAAACACAAAAAACTGTAATACCAACGCAAGCAACGTCGAAACAATTGTACTAAGAATCACTCCACCTATGGACAAATCAACCTCAAGCGCAGAACTTCCTACAAGAAGAATCAAAATATTGACAACTGCACCAACCCCCAACGCAACCTTCCACGAGTAATCAACCGGAAGACTCTTAATCAAAAATATTGTAACTACAACAACAGCAAAAGTTATTGCCATCAGTAACATTTCATCGCTTCCAAGCAACCCGTCAATAATATACTTAAAACTGCTCAAAGCAGCTTCGGGATCTGCAAGATTCGAAGTTAACGAATCCGAATTCTCTTTAACATAGCCAAGCATATAATAACTCACAACACCGCATACAGCCGAAACGCAAGATAAAGGCGTTCCCACAAAACCAAGTGCAATGGGAACCACATACGGAATCTTCAATTTAAAACAAATCGGAATAAGCAGAACCGCCACAGCATCTTTAGGTGAAAATCTGAAATAAAAAACAAACATAATCAGAAATATCATTACTACAACTACTGCGCATTCCAATGAAAGTGAGTATAAATGAAGAGCCACAAACAATGCCGAAAAAACAACAATCATATTTGAAGGCAAAAACGAACACATAAGTGCCACGATAACTACTATTGCTATGTTGTCAATTTTGGACATGAATCCAATATCACTATTAATCAAGCTTAAAACAACAAACGCAAGTATGAACTTAAGAATCGGTACAATAAACGCTTCACACCTTGAATAAAAGTTTATCAAACGTTCCTTAATCAAAATCAAACCCGTCATGAAAATGACCCTTCCTTTAAAGACACAAAAATTTACTCATCCCATTCATAAATTGTTTCCAATTCGTTGAGATCAGCAGTATATTGTTTCAAATGCTTCTTGGCTCTGCCATATCTGTAAGCATAAACACAATATGATATTAACAAATAAATAACCAAAACAACAGCATATTTTGTGAGTAAACCATTGGCAAAATCTTTCACGTCCATCTTGTAAAAATCCGTAAGGAAATCTTCAAGGTCGTAAAGCACATACATCGCAACAGCAATGATAAAACCTACTGTTGCATATAATGCGGATTTAAGAACCTGAAAGCTGATATAGTCCCCTCTGAAATATTCAGCAATTGCTATATCCTTTTTGCCTTGCCTTTTCTCATAGGCTGCCATCTTGGTCATTATTTCAACACGATCTACATCTAACATTTAAATATACCTAAGCCTATCTATTGTCGAGGAATCGCATCTTAGGACCCTCGTTAGTCTTCTTTTTAATCACCGGCTGCTCTGCCTTCGGAATAGCACCGGTCAAATCCGAAATAACTTTAGCCTTGCATGCTGCACAATAACGGCCGGTAGCAATAGAAGCACCGCACACTTCACATTCAACACCGCATGCAACACCTTCAGCAAATTCAAGTCTTTCTTCCTTTACCCACTGTTTAATCTGTTTCTCGGAAACATTACATTCCTCTGCAACTTCCGAAACGCCACAACCACGATGGTCAGAAATATATTCCTTTACCTCCTGGAATTTCTTCTCCAAGTCCTCTCGACAAACAGGACACATCGGTGGTCCTGCAATGTAATTAAAAATTCTTCCACAGTTTTTACAATTTCGTGCATTCATAATAGAATACCTCCTCACATGTTTTATATTGCCAATCTTCCGACAGACAACTCAGTTTATTCCCCTATACCAAGAACAATATAGTAAATATGCTTCACACCCGCTTCCTTCAAAACATAAGCGGCAGCATCTATTGTACTCCCCGTAGTGCATATATCATCCACTAAAATAACCGTACTTAATTTTACAACATTTGGGTTCATTTTTAAAGCCTTTTTCAAATTATTTTGTCTTTGTTCACGGTCGAGTCCCTTTTGAATATTTGTTTTCTCATCGCGTATAAGTGCATTTTCATATACCGGAATATTCAGAACATTTCCAATTTCTTTTGCAAGCAAAAGTGCCTGATTGTATCCTCGTTTTTTAAACTTCGACTTATGGAGTGGAATCGGAATCAAGGCATCCGGATTCACATCGTAAATCCATTTACCAAATCTTTCTGCAGCAATTTGTCCGTAATATGCTGCATATTCCGGTCTGTTACTGTATTTAAACCGATATATGCTTTCTTTAAGTTCTTCATTATAAACAAACAGGGAACGACCATATTCATACTCATGTGAACACTTCCTGCAATATTCACACAGCGATTCATTACCGTTTGTAAGTTCACGACCGCATTTTAAGCAATACGGATCCGTGACGTATTCAAATTTGTTTTTGCAATCATCACAAATATTTTTTACAAGTCCACCCACAACTTCATCACACACAGGACATCGTTTCGGGAAGATTGTATCAAGCATCATATCAACTATTTTCATAAATCTTTAAATTCCTTAATTCTAAGATTTAGTCCGCTATACCGTTTAAGTTCATTCTCGTTACCTATCATATACTCAATCATAGTATCATCGCCGAGTAAAACAACACAATTTCTTGCTCGTGTAACTCCGGTATAAAGAAGATTCCTGTTAAAAAGCATTTTGGGACCGCTAAGAATCGGAATAACAACTGCCGGATATTCACTACCCTGTGATTTATGAATCGTAACAGCGTAAGCAAGCTCAATTTCTTCAAGCATTGCAGTCGAGTAATTCACCTTACGCATACCATCATATTCAACCGTAACACTGTCACAGTGTTCATTTATATCGGTAATTACTCCCGTATCACCGTTAAACACCCCCAGTCCCTTATCGATTGCTATACCGTATTTGCTCGTAATCTCCCACTCCAACTGGTAATTATTTTTAATTTGCATCACCTTATCGCCAACCCGAAAAATCACATCGCCAAATTCTTTTTCTTTCTTCTTTCCATCCGGAGGATTCAAATACCTCTGAAGAATACGGTTAAGATTGACAACCCCGAGAATCCCCTTTCTCATGGGTGTAAGAACCTGTATCTCATTTGAAGTAGCATTAACATATTTTGGCAGTTTATCTTTGACCAAAAGCACAATATTACCGAGAATCGTATCAGCATTATCACGTTTAAGGAAGAAGAAATCATTGCTTTTATTGTCCATTTTAACGGACACTCCCTGTTGTATTCTATGTGCATTTACAACAATATCGCTCTGCTCCGCCTGACGAAATATTTTCTGCAGTTTAACAACGTTGAAGCATTCAGACCTTATCAAATCCTTAAGTACAGAACCCGGTCCTACACTTGGAAGCTGATTGGTATCGCCTACAAGAATCAGACGTGTTCCGACACTGATCGCTTTGAGTAATGCGTTAAAAAGCGGAAGGTCAACCATTGACATCTCATCAATAATTACTACATCACTGTCCAGTGGATTATCCTCATTCATTTCATAGTAGAACCCTCCGGACTCCAAATCACCACCTGCATTAAGATGCAGCAGCCTTTGTATTGTGGATGCTTCGCAACCTGTAGTTTCGCTCATACGTTTAGCTGCCCTACCGGTTGGTGCCGCAAGAGAAACATTCATTTTCTCCATTGCAAAATATTTAATAATCATATTTATTATTGTCGTCTTACCGGTACCCGGACCGCCCGTGATAATCGTTATACCATTTCGTACCGCATTAACAACAGCTTCCTTCTGCAATTCTTCAAGTTCAATTTCCGACCTCTGCTCGATTCTTTTAAGGTTGCACCGCACAAGTTCATCATCATTACAGGCTATAACATTTAACTCCGATAACATACGCGCCACATTAAGTTCCATATAATAGAATTTGGAACTATAAACCGCTATCATATCAGACTGGTGTTTAATTATGATTTTGCGTTCAATAGCAAGATTATCTATCTGAATACTCACGCCCTCGTCAGGCACATCAAGCAATGCAATAGCATGGGAAATCAATTCCTCACGAGTCAGGAAGCAATGTCCTTCCGAAACAGCAAGCGAAAGAACATAAATAATACCGCTTCGTATTCTAAAATCACAGTCAGTATGAATACCCGCCTTTGTTGCAATTTCGTCTGCAATTTTGAATCCTACTCCGTTAATATCTTCCGCGAGAATATAGGGATTGGTTTTGATTATATGATATGTTTCATTACCGTATTGTTTAAATATTTTCATGGCAAGAGCATTCGATATTCCAAACTGCTGTAGAAAAACCATGATTTTGCGCATTCCCTGCTTATCAATAATCTGCGTTGCAATTTCTCGTGCTTTTTTCTCACTGATGCCTTTAATTTCGCTTAATCGTTCAGGTTCATCTTCAATTATCCTAAAAGTATCTTCGCCAAACTTACTCACAATCCTCTTGGCAAGTGCCATCCCAACACCTTTTACCGCCCCGGAACCCAAGTACCGAATAATGGACATTTCATCTGTTGGCTCAAGTATTTCGTAACCCGACACACTGAACTGTTCTCCGTAAACCGCATGTTCAACAAATTCCCCTCTTAATTCAACATTCTCGCCTTCATCCGCATAACGAAAGAAACCGACACAGGTAATCTCATCTGTGCCGGATACTAAATTAAGTACTGTATAACCGTTCTCATCATTTCTGTAAACAATATGTTCTATATAACCTTTTAAATTTTCCATAAACCTCAATCATTACCGTAATTACGTTTCATCTGCTCATAAAGCATCTGTGCAAGACCGTTTGTCTGCTGTTCGGACGCTTTCTTGGCATATTCGCCCGTAAGTGACTCTTCATAGTAATCAACCAATGTCTTCGTAGCTCCGTCAGAGGACTCCTGCGCCGGAACCATTGCAGACTTCATATTTTTAAATACCTGTTCAATAAAATATGCTTCAAACTCCTTGCATACATCCATCAATTCTTCATCCGATGCCTTTGTAAAATCTCCCTTAAGTGTTTTTTCCACCTTGCCGGTATTTGATGATTGGGCATTCTGCGCTATTGAATTAAGGTAAGTCGATCCAAGTGAATTAATATCCATATACAAATCCTCTTAATGCCTAATTACAAATTAACGTCGTAATTCATTTGCTTCCTGCATCATTGTGTCCGCAGCCTGAACCGCCTTGGAGTTCATCTCATAAGCACGCTGCGCAATAATCAGATTAACCATTTCATCAGCCACCTGAACATTCGAGCCTTCAAGATAACCCTGACGCATTGTACTCTTTGTCAAATTGGCGTTTGTAGCCTCATTAAGTGCCTCTCCCGAAGCTGCCGTAACTGAATAAAGTGCATCACCTTCCTTATTAAGTCCCGAAGGGTTCTGAAACTGATACATTCCTACAATCATACCATCAATTTTCTGAAGGTTATTGTTCTCATCGGGATACCAAAGCTGACCATCCACATCGACCTGAACCTTGCTCGCAACGTATGTATCCGGAATTTCAATCGGATCACCGGTAGAGCTTAATACCGGTAAGCCGTCGGAATTGGTAAGCACTAAATTATCATTCGCACCAATTGCAAAAAGAAAATTTCCGTTTCGTGTATAATACGTTTCCCCGTCTTCACCTTGAACTGAGAAGAATCCATCGCCACTAATAGCAAAAGCCGTATTACTTTCGGAAGCAATAAATTCTCCTTGCGTAAACTGTGAAGTAATTGCCGCATTTCTGACACCAAGTCCAACCTGAGCTCCTACCGGTTTGTTTTCACCGTTTGCCGTGGTTGTCTTAGTTTGCAAATTCTGATAAAGCAATGACTTAAATTCATTTGTTTCGGTTTTATATCCCGTGGTATTTACATTCGCAAGATTGTTAGCAATAGTATCAACATTTGTTTGCTGAGCAATCATGCCCGATGCTGCTGTCCAAAGAGTTCTAACCATAAACCATCACCCTATACCTTTCCTACATCATTAACTGCAGTTCCAAGTGTTTCATCATACGCCTGAATAATCTTCTGATTCGATTCATAGGCTCTCGTAAATGCAATCAAATCAACCATTTCCTGAACAACCTGAACATTTGAGGTTTCCAGATATCCCGAATATATTGAGGCATCGGCCGGCTGCTGTGTTGCGCCGTCCACCGGTTGGAAATATGTTTCACCATACTTTTCAATATAATTGTAGTCTTCAAAATCAGTAACCTGTATCTGAGCCAACTGATTGCCGGTTGCAACATCACGGATATTGCCCGCCCTGTCCACAGCATACGTCTGCATCGGATCAAGGACTATGTGACCGCCGTTTGTGTCAAGCAAAAAATCACCATTCTTATTTACAAGCTCGCCCTTAACATTCAGAGTAAAATTACCATCTCTTGTATACTTTACTTCCGTACCGCCGTTATCGCCTTTCGCAGCAAACTCAACATTGAAAAATCCGTTTCCCGACAATGCCAGGTCAAAAGTATTTCCCGTTTCCTGAAAAGAGCCCTGAGAAAAATCGGTATAATTCTCACCTATCTTAACGCCAAGATTCATTGTTCCAAGCCGTTTGGGAATACCGGATTCCGAAGTGTCCTTTATTTTGTACGCAAGTACATCCTTAAACGCTTGTGCCGTCGTACCTTCCTTCTTGTATCCCGTAGTCGCCGAATTGGCAAGATTGTTCGACAAAGTATCAACTCTGTTCTGCTCATTAATCATTCCGTTGCTGGCAACAAATAGTCCCTTTACCATAACATCACCCCTTAGACTTCATACCGGACAATCACGAATCGTGCTACTCTACCTCTTCATAACCGGCAAGAAATTCAACATATTTTCCTGTGCCGATTGCTACAGCCGTCATCGGATCCTCGGCAGTAACCGTATTTATTCCTGTCTTATATGCAATAAGATCTTCAAGTCCACGAAGCAACGATCCACCGCCTGTCAAAACAATTCCACGATCGGCAATATCTGCTGCAAGTTCCGGTGGAGTTCTTTCCAATACGCTGTGAATAGCTTCTACAATCTGAGAAGTTGTCTCACGTAATGCTTCCTCCGTTTCTTCCGAAGACACCTTCACGGTTCTTGGTAAGCCCGTAACCAGATTACGACCTCTTACTTCAAGATAATCGACCTCCGGTCTCTTAAATGCAGTTCCGATTTTTATTTTCAAATCTTCCGCAGTACGTTCACCGATAAGAAGATTATGCTTCTTTCGCATATACCTCACAATCGCTTCATCAAAATCATCGCCTGCGATTTTAACCGAGGTACTTACCACAATTCCGCTAAGAGAAATGACCGCAATATCGGACGTTCCACCACCTATATCAACAATCATATTTCCGCAGGGCTTACTTATATCAATCCCCGCACCAATAGCTGCCGCAATAGGTTCCTCGATAATTGCAACATCTCGTGCACCCGCCTGATAAGTTGCATCCTCAACTGCCTTTTTCTCAACTTCAGTAACACCGCTCGGTACACAGACGCTGATTCGCGGCTTACGGAAAGTTTTCTTGCCTATCGCCTTCTGAATAAAATATTTAAGCATTTTCTCGGTAACGGTGTAATCCGAAATAACACCCTGTCGAAGCGGTCTTATCGCCACAATATTTCCCGGAGTCCTTCCAAGCATAAGCCTCGCTTCCTCACCGATTGCTTTAATCTTATTTGTATCCCTATCGAATGCTACAACCGAAGGCTCTTTAAGAACAACTCCTTTGCCATGTATATAAACCAAAATACTTGCAGTTCCAAGATCAATTCCTATATCTGAATAAACCATATTTTTCCCCTTTCAAATATGTATAAAGAATAATCATCTTACGATTACAGTAATGTCAAATCATGCATATTCTCATTTCCAACAAAAAAAGAACATACGGTTTGATTATAAACTAAAATCATACACATTTCAAAGGTTTTTACACGAAAAAAGAAGCACCACAACGACACGATATCTCCGTCACAATGCTTCCATGCATTTTCCCTATCGGGCATCCACGATAAACGCAGATGAAGTATCCTTACTTGATATATTTATCGGATACAATTTGCAAAACTTTAGAATTATTGTAACTATTCAGAACACCATTCGCAAAATCGCCTTTTCAAGGCTTTTCTTTTGCTCATGTTGTTACTTCGCCATACAAAACTGCTCATAATATTCTTTGCAAGCAAAATATTTTGAGCAGTTTTGCATGGCTCTGAATAGTTACGAATTATTTACAATTTTCTGATTTTGGTGTTACTGTTAAGTCCCTCACCGGTAACAAGCCAATGTTCCAAATTACTTTAGCATTTTCCCAATATAGTAACCTGTATAGGATTCCTTGTTGTTTGCAACCTCTTCAGGTGTTCCGCAGGCAACCACGGTACCGCCACCGTCACCGCCTTCCGGTCCCATATCAATTATATAATCGGAACATTTTATAACATCAAGATTATGTTCTATAACCAAAACCGTATTTCCCGTTTCCACCAGTTTGTTAAGAATAGAAATAAGTTTTTTTACATCATGAAAATGAAGTCCCGTAGTCGGTTCATCAAGTATA
>JAZLIP010000137.1:0-26316 GCA_045617445.1 Lachnospiraceae bacterium
TCAAAAATACAGTCATTTATGCAAGCATAATGCCTGTATTTTATGAAAATCACCTTGGCTCTGAATAGTTACAAATAAGCTTTATATGGAGGCAAGATATGGAAAAGAAAATAATCAGTACTAAAAATGCACCGGGTGCAATCGGACCTTATTCTCAGGCAGTAGAAGTAAATGGAATGGTTTACACATCAGGCATGATTCCGATTAATCCTGAAACGGGAGAAATAGTCGAAGGAATTGAGAAACAGGCGGAGAGAGTGTTGCTTAATATTAAGGGACTCCTTGAAGCTTCGGGAAGTTCTATGGATAAGATTGTTAAAACTACGGTATTTATTAAAAATATGGATGATTTTGCGAAAATCAATGAAGTATATGCTAAATTCTTTGAAAATGATTTTCCGGCGAGAAGCTGTGTTGAAGTGGCAAGACTTCCGAAAGATGTTTTGATGGAAATGGAAGCAATAGCATTAAAGTAAAAGTTATCGGAAGAAAATTATTACTTGCGAAAAATGCTATTTGAATGTATCATATTAGCAAGTTTGATATTAGTTGGTAGAGGAAGGAGAGTATTATGAAAGTTACAAAAATTGATGACATTGCAGGTTTTTTTAAAGTAGTTGATTCTTGTGCCGGTAAAGTTGAATTGGTTACAGGTGAAGGTGACAGACTTAACCTTAAATCAAAGCTTTCGCAGTATGTTTCTATGGCAAATATTTTCTCGGATGGTATGATTGAGGAACTTGAAATTATTGCTTATGAACCGGAAGATATTGACAAAATTGTCAATTTCATGTGCAACAATTAATGAATAAGTTTAGTAAGAAAATCAATTTATTATTTTTAGCATTGATTTTGCTTCAGTGTTTAGCGTCGGTACTTGTATCGACGCTTTCTCGTGGTTTTGGGGAAATGTCACTTACCTGTAATCTGATTGCAAGTCAAACGATTGTATTGCTTCCGGGGATTGTTTTCTGTATTATAAATCGCTCCGAAGTTAACAGGAAGTTTCTTACATTTAAGAAGATATCGCTCAAAACAGGATTGCTGATTGTTTTATTTACAGCTCTTGTTATGCCATTGTCGGGAATTGCAAATATGTTATCGTTGTTTTTTACGACAAATGCGGTTGCGGAAATCAGTGATGAAATATATAATGCTCCGTATTGGGTTATGGTATTGATTATTGGAGTAATCGGACCGTTTTGCGAGGAGTTTATTTTCCGGGGTATTGTTTTCCAGGGATTTAAGGAGTCGGGAAGGAAGTTTAGTGCTGTAATTGTCAGCGCTTTGTTTTTTGCTCTCATGCATATGAATTTGAATCAGTTCTGTTATACGTTTGTTCTTGGTGTGCTTTTTGCAATCATTACAGAAGCAACAGGAACTATGCTTGGGTCGTTTATCGGACATGCTACGGTTAATTGCTACAATGTTATTTTAATGATAATAAGTATGCAGTTTGAAGATTTGGCATCTAAACAGGCTCCCGGTGCGGCAAGTGCATCAGAAATAGTGCCGATGCTTATTTTCTATGTTTTGCTTTCGTGTATTACTGTTCCGATTGCAATTCGTGTTTTGCGGAAAATATGTGCACAAGAAAACACTAAGCAGGATGTTCTTGCGCTTAGAAGAAATGAAAATGCATTCAAAGGTAACTCACTTATTACAATAAGCGGTGGCATTGCTATATTAATCTGTATTTGTGTGATTACTGCACTTGCTGTTGTGACTAAAATGATGATGAACTGATGGTTTATGAACTTTTGCGCATCATGGTTTATAATGAAATATCAACATTTCCGCCAACGTTAGGGGCAACAGACTGCTCCATTACAACCTTGGTCAGCATATCACCGGTTTCCTGGTAATTGTCTAATGATTTGGAAAGCATGGCAGTAGAAAAATCATTCATTACTTTTGATTGTGACATTGCCATTGATAATGCAGCTACATCAATTGAACCTGTAATTTCCATATGATCACCTCCAAAAATTGTTATTGATTGGTAACCTAAATTAGTGTATTTCATTTCCTATCTAATATATTATCGGTTGTTTTTTGAAAATTCAAACCCCATTAGAATAAAAAGTTATTAAAAACCTATAAGCTTTTTTGACAAAGTGTCAAAGCTTATAGGTTTTATTTTTACCGGAAGTAACTAAAAACGGAAAAGACTACAACACAAACATTATCGTCTGATTACTTACAAAAAAACACAAAATATGATAAAATATGTACACATTCTATGCATTTTTATGGGGATAATTAGTAAGATATGAATATTCGTGGGAAATAGTAGAGGTGTTTTTATGACTACGCAGGAAAAATATGCTTATATGAAAAAAGGGTTTACTGCGGATCAGGTAGAAGAGATTAAGCTCGGTCTTGAAGAGGGACTTGATATCGAGCTTTATGAGAAGAAGGAATTGTACGCTCTTCAGATGCGCGAAATCCGTTTGGGATTGATGCAGGAGCTTGCTGTGGATATTTACGCAAGGCCTGATTTTGATTGGCTTCAAATGGAAGAGATAAGACTGGGCCTTGAGCAGAACCTTAATGTCAGAATGTATGCATATCCTAAGATTTCCTTTGATACAATGCGCCAATTGCGCAAGGCTTTGGCGGAAGGAATTAATCTTTCTAAATATGCGGGACTTCCGGCAGGCGTTTTGCAGGAACTGCGGCTTGCCATCAAAGAAGATATAAATATAGAACCCTATATTGAACAAGGATATGATAAGGAACAGCTTGAGCAGATTCGTATTGCTCTTGGAAATAAAATAAACATTAAACCATATCTTGATATAAATATGCGAGGAATATCGCTTAGTCAGATTCGTATAGGCCTTGAAAAAAATGTGGATGTTTCCGTGTACGCCAATCTTGAATATACTTGGCGTCAGATGCGGGAAATTCGTAAAGGAATGGAACATCAGGTTGATGTTGAGAAATTCCTAAATCCTCTTTATGACTGGCAGCAAATGCATGAAATCAGGCTCGGACTTGAGGACGGACTTGATGTAAGTAAATACAGCAGTTTAATGTATCCGGCGACCGATATGGCAATTAAGCGGGCATATCTTTCAAGAGGAATTGAAGATAATGCTGTACGAGATGTCGGAACACCACAGATTATTTCTTACAATAACTTCGAAATCAAAATCACGCCGGATGAAATGCTTGCGTACATCCAAATTAAGGGTAAATCGACAGGAATTACGAGAAGTGTCATTAGGGGCGCTTTGGAGGAACGAGGAATAGTTAAGGGAATTAAGGAAGAGGTAATAGAAAAAATTGTCAGCGGAAATATTGACAACAAACCAATGGAAATCGCTGTTGGTACTAAACCGCAAAAGGGTGAAGACGGTTACTACGAGTTCTTCTTCCGTACAGATGTAAAGAGAGAACCAAGGGTATTGGAAGACGGAAGTCTTGATTATCAGGATATTGAATGGTTCGAACAGGTTAAACGCGGTGACAAGCTTGCTTATTACCATGATGCCGGAGATGGCGAACCGGGATATACGATTACCGGGAAGAAAATCAATCCGATTAAGGGAACTCAGAAAAATATTCTTGTCGGTCAGGGATTTTATATTGATACAGATAAGCATACCTATATAGCAAATGTTGATGGTATTATTACTTTGGATGGTGATACTTTAACCATACTTAATATGCTTACACTTGGAGATGTTACTGCTTACATGGGTGATATCAATTTTGAAGGTAATATCTATATTACGGGAAGTGTCGGCAACGGCTGCAAGATAAAGGCAAGAGATGATATTATTATAGACGGATTTGTAGAGGGTGCCAATCTCGAGGCAGGCGGAAATATATGTATGCGTCGTGGTGTTAATTCTCAAGGAAGGGGAACTATTCGTGCCGGAAACAGAGTTGAATGTGCGTTCTTTGAGAATGTTACTGTTATTGCAGGCGGAGATGTGCAGGCAAATTATGTGCTTAGCAGTAATATTTCTGCCGAAGGTGCAATTAATATATCAGGAAAGAAGAATTCAATCGTTGGCGGTATTGTATATTCCGCCAGGGAAATAAAAGTTCATCACGTCGGTAATGCAGCAGGAGTTAAGACGATTTTGCGGCTTGGTGTCAGTGATGAAATGATTAAGAAGCAGATAATTGTATCCAATGAAATTAATACGGTAGATAAGGAACTCTCTGTTCTTGAGAAAGCTTTCGAAGAATATTCTGCCAAGTATTCCGAAGAGGCACGTGCGAGTATGGACATATTCAGAAAAATCGAAGGTGCAATTTTTACCAAGAAAGAGATGCGCAAGAAATTGGAAGTTGATAAGGAAACTATCGATGCTAAAATTGAAACCGCACGTTTGGCGAAAGCTGTTATGACCGGTAATGTTGGCAGAGGTGTGGTTATTGAGATTGCCGGTAAGAAATGGTTTTCGACAGGTGTACGTGATGTGACTGTTAAGAGTGTTGACGGTAGAGTGGTCTTGATTAATAATTAGTTATGAGGGAGTGGTGATATGGAGAAAATATTGATTGCGGATTTTGACGCAGCCAATAGAAGTGAATTGAGCGAAATACTGGGTGGGCTTTACGACATAACGGTGGCTGACTCGGGGGCGCAAGCTGTTGCGTACTTGGATTCGGATGGTACGAACCTTGCAGTTATTCTGTATCGCTTTAGTATGCCGGAAATTGATGGATATGCGTTCCTTGAAGAGATGCAGAAACGAAATATGCTGGACATGACGCCGGTTCTGTTCGTTAATGAACGCTCGGCACATAATCTTGAGGATAATGCCATTCAAATGGGCACCTATGATTTCGTCCATAAGCCTTTTGTTGCTGAAATTGTCAGGCGCAGGATTAGAAACTTTGCAGATCTTTTCGTTCACAGAAGAGGTCTGGAAAATAAGGTTGCCCTACAGGGCGAGACGATGAATAAGCAATTTAAGCTGCTTAAAATTCAGTCCGAAGAACTTAAGAAGAGTAAAGAAAAAATTGTGGATGTGCTGGGAACGGTTGTAGAGTGCCGTAGTCTTGAATCGGGAGATCACATAAGCCGAATTAAGAAATATACCGGTATTATTGCAAGAAGGATGATGAATGATTATCCGGAGCTTGGACTTAATACACACAAAATAGAGGTTATTGAATCGGCAAGCGCACTTCATGATATCGGTAAGATTGCGATACCTGATTCGATTCTTAATAAACCCGGTAAACTTACAAAGGATGAATTTGAATTTATGAAAAGTCATACCATTCGCGGCGCCGATATTGTAAATAATATCAGTGGAGTATGGGATGAGGAATATGTAAAGGTTAGCTATGAAATATGCAGATATCATCATGAAAGATATGATGGAAGAGGATATCCTGACGGGCTTAAGGGTGATGTAATTCCGATTTCTGCTCAATGCGAATCAATTGCGGATGTTTATGATGCTTTGGTAACGGAAAGTGTATATAAGGCGGCTTATTCGAAGGATGAAGCCTTTAATATGATTATTCAGGGCGAATGCGGTATTTTCTCACCGAAGTTGATGGAAACTTTCCGCAAATCACGAGAAGAATTTGAAGATTTTCTTGATAATTTATCTCAGTGAGAGCCCCCACTTCTATAAGTGTTGGATGCAAATAGTAATGATTGTTACCGGTTGGAAACGAACCGGCAGCTAATGATTTGGTATAGATATGCTGAACGAAGTTAAAAAATATAAGGTGCGCGGGATGTGTTGCGCTGCATGTAGTAACAGGGTTGAGAAGGCGGCAATTAGTGTGCCGGGTGTTAGCTCGTGTTCTGTTAATCTTTTGGCGGAATTGCTTACAGTGCATGGTGATTTTGACGAAGTTAAGTTGTATGAGGCGATTAAGCATAGTGGCTACGAACTGGTTCGTAATGCGGATTTGCCGGAAACTTTAGAGAAGGATACTTATCTTAAACGTCAATTGCTGTATTTTGTAATATCATTTGTACTGTCAGTTTACATAATGCTTAACGCAAGGCTTGGAATTGTTGGGAATGGAAAAGTCGCAATTTTAAGTAGTTTTTTTGCCTGTTTTGCTATTTTGATATTAAATCGCAAATTTTATGTAAATGGAATTAAGGGGATTTTGGCTAAGTCGCCCAATATGGATACACTTGTGTGTACCGGATCGGGAATTTCGTTTCTGTATGGTTTGTTTCTGCTAGGACAAGCTCTTATTGGCGAATTTACGGGTGAAGGCCTTATGTATTTTGAATCGGCAGGTATGATTGTTACCTTTGTATCTGTCGGGAAATATTTAGAGGAACGTGCCAAAGGTAAAACAAAAAATGCTGTTGAAGGCTTGAGAAAGCTGATTCCTGATACGGCGAATGTGATTGCGCGAAAAAACACCGATGCCGAAGGTGATGTACTTGATATAAGAAATTGCCCTGTCAGAAAAGTTCCGGTTGCGAAAGTCGGTGTTGACGATATTCTTGTAGTGAAATCCGGAGAATATTTTCCGTCAGACGGAGTCGTGCTTGAAGGTAATGCGGTAGTAAATGAAGCAGCACTTACCGGTGAGAGTAAATTTGTTCGCAAAGCAGCCGGAGATAATGTGTTTACCGGAACGGTCAATGAAAATGGTTGTCTGTACGTGCGTGTAACTAAAGAAATTAAAGATACGACTTTATCACGAATCATTGATATGTGTGAGACTGCGGCATCCTCAAAGGCTCCGATAGCAAGAATTGCCGATAAGGCGGCTTCGGTATTTGTTCCGTGTGTTATAGGTATTGCCGGGCTGACTTTTCTTTTGTGGCTTGTTGTGGGTAAAACGGATGTGTCTGTTGCTCTGTTTTACGCGGTTTCTGTGCTTGTTGTGAGCTGTCCCTGCGCGATGGGACTTGCAACTCCGGTGGCAATTATGGTTGCGACGGGTGTCGGAGCAAGGAATGGTATTCTTTTTAAAGAAGCTTCGACTATTGAGAATCTCTCCAAAATAAAAAGCATTGTATTTGATAAAACGGGGACAATGACCGAAGGACGACCGAAAATCACAGAAGTATATATACGAAATGAGAATTCTTTTGAACGGATTAAATTGGAAGATTGTGCAGTAAAATATCCTCAGTTTGTCAAATATTTGTACTCAATTGAAAAAGTAAGCGAGCATCCGCTTGGCGTTGGAATATGTGAGTCAATTGAATCGGTTTGTGATGTTGCGGCCATGGAACTTAGCAATGTGGATGTTGTTCGGGCGCGAGGCGTAATTGCTGAAGATAATGGAAAAACAATCATATGTGGCAGCTTGGCACTAATTGGTGAATATGTGCCGATTGGTGCGGAAGTTACTTCTCTCTTAAATACAATTGCGAAATCTGGGAAAACTCCGGTGATTTTGGCTGAGGATGGTAAAATATTAGGAATTGCAGCACTCAGTGATGAACCAAGAAAAAACGCGATTGACCTAGTGAGTCGACTTCGGGCACGTGGACTTTGCGTGTCGATGCTTACGGGGGACAATTTAAAGACTGCAAATGCAGTGGCAGATGTAATAGGGATTAGTGAAGTTAAAGCGGAAGTTCTTCCCGATGAAAAGGCAGTTTACGTAAATGCACTGAAACAGGATGGATTGCTTGCAATGGTGGGGGACGGAATAAATGATTCCGTTGCACTGACTGAGGCGGATGTCGGAATTGTGATGCGTGAAGGGTCTGACATTGCTATTGATTCGGCAGATATAGTACTTACAGGCAACGATCTTATGAAAATAGATTTGGCGATTGATTTAAGTAAAAGGACAGTTAAGATTATAAAGGAGAATCTTGCCTGGGCGTGTATATATAACGTAGTAGGAATTCCTTTGGCCGCAGGCGTTTACGGCTACAGACTTCCACCGTATTTTGCTGCGTTGGCTATGGGCTTGTCAAGTTTTTGCGTTGTATGCAATGCGCTAAGGATAAATAAATTTAATGTAAAGGAACAGACTAATATGGTAAACAGGAAAATGGTTGTTGAAGGCATGATGTGTGAACATTGTGAGGCACGGGTTAAGGCGGCACTTGAAGGTATTGCCGGTGTTGAAAAAGCATCTCCAAGTCATAGCAGCAACAGTGTGGATATTGTTGTTGCGGAAGATGTAAGTGATGAAATTCTTAAGGAAGTAGTAGAGAATCAAGGATATAAGGTTATGGGAATAGAGTAGGCAGCAGTAATAAATTTTAAATTCTATAGTGGGGAAATGTTAATATGGCAGAAAATTATAATCGTTTTATAAGGTTTGGAAATACAAAAGGTCAAAATGGTGAAGTCATCGGTGAAGGCCTTGGAAATAATACCGGAAAAAATCCAAATGAGTTTTTTTCGGCGGATGATGGTATTGTTGTGCCGCAATTTGGACCAAAGAAATCCCAGGGTAAACCAATAGTTGTAGTAATTGATGATGATTACGCAACCCTCGATTTGTTGAAAATTTATCTTCAACGTGACTATGAGTGTGCTACTTTTTCAAATCCCAAGGAAGCGATTTTTTTCCTTAATTCGCATATTCCGGATGCAATTTATATTGACTGCTATATGACAATGATTTCGACCAAACGACTTCTTGAGATGATTGCTTATTATAAAGAGTTAGACGATGTACCGATTTTTTACCTTGTTAACGAGGAAGAGAGCAGTACGATAAAGAATAAGTTACTTCCAAGAATCAAAGGATATGTTACAAGACCGATAGCACGTGGGGATTTACAGAAAACGCTTGATATTGCAAGGGAAATAAATGCTGCTGCGGCAACTGAAACGGCTGAATCGGAAGCTTTGGAAGAAACGGAAGCTTTAGAAGAAACGGGAGTTGTTTCGAAAGGTGACGAAAACGTACCAAAAAGTAGTTTTATAGAGGATACTTTGAAGGAAATCGGTTCTGAGTTTGGTGTATTTGAATAGGAAAGTTAATGTTACCGGTCAGGGAGTGAGCAGTAACAAGTTAATTGGGATATACGATTTGTGGCAGCGTAGAAAAAAGAAAAAGAGATGCATGCATCTCTTTTTCTTTTAAACTGATAACGTGCGTGAGAGGATTCGAACCCCCGACCTTTTGGTCCGTAGCCAAACGCTCTATCCAGCTGAGCCACACGCACATATCTTAACGACGCTACATATGATAACACAGTAATTAGCACACGTCAAGAGAAAAATCTTGACGAATACAGAACACTTTTGTATAGTCAAAATGTCTTGTTACCGGTCAAGGACTGAACGGTAACTTTGCTGTTACCGCCAGAGGACTTGGCAGTAACTGCTTACTCCTTATAAATTGAAAAGGAAGGGATAAATGTTATGGGAAAAATTATAGAATTTAAAGAAGATGATGTGATTATTAAGGAAGGTGCAATCAGTACACATATGTATATGATTATTGAGGGTGCGGTGGCGTTGTATATTAATTATGGTACACCTGATGAATATTTGCTTGGTATATCCGGCAAGAACAAATGCATTGGTGAGATGGGTGCGCTTGTGAAGGATACAAGTATTTATACAGCGGTTGCATTTAATGATGTTAAATGTATGCTTTTTTCGGAAACGGAGTTAGGAACTTTCCTTAAGGATTGCCCGACTCAGGCAATTACATTGCTTAAGAGCCTTGCATCAAACAGCAGGGTGTTCAGGGAAAACTGCAAAATGATATTGGACGAGAGAAATGTTGCAATACAGGAACATGATATTTACAAGAATATGTTGAAGCATAACAGGTCACATTCCATCGATGAAGCAATTTCAAGATATGCGCTTTTTGGAAATTCACCTGATACGGGTAAAGCTTGAACTTGTGACGGAGGTGCTTTAATATGGAAGAAATCGTAATTGTAGGTTTGGGCGGGCATGGCAGGAGTGTTGCCGATACGATAGAAAGAAA
The DNA here is from genome assembly GCA_045617445.1 of Lachnospiraceae bacterium. Classification (GTDB taxonomy): domain Bacteria; phylum Bacillota; class Clostridia; order Lachnospirales; family Lachnospiraceae; genus UBA2868. Next base: position 9,874 of record JAZLIP010000137.1, read on the forward strand.
TGGTAGATATACGATTGTTGGTTATACGTCTCCGGATGAAAGTGTACCGAATAATGGATATCAATATCTCGGAACAGATGATATGCTGGTTAAAATATTCGAATCAGGTGTCAGAAATGCTGTAGTTGGTATTGGTCAGATTAAGGACAGTAAAGTAAGGAGACACTTATATGAAAGACTTAAGGAAATCGGTTTTGAATTGCCTGTGATTGTGGATGAATCTGCGGTTGTTTCCGAGAGTGCACTGATAGGAGAAGGAACATTTATAGGCAAGGGTGCGATTGTTAATGTAAATGCATCAGTAGGAAAAATGTGTATAATAAATTCCGGGGCATTGTGTGAGCATGATGCAGCAATTGCTGATTTTACACATATTGCGGTCGGGGCGATACTTTGCGGCGATGCGACGGTGGGAAGTGATTGCTTAATTGGTGCGAATGCAACGTTAATTCAGGGTGTGAGGGTTGCAAACGGAGCGATTATCGGTGCAGGTTCCGTTCTCTTGCGTGATGTTGCGGAAAATGAAGTTAAATACGGAATAGTAAAATAAGTGTTACGGTGATGATTGGAGTGGTTACGAAAATATGGAAAAGAAAAGTCTTTTTGTTTCGTGGGCCTTAAGTTTACTGCCAATAGTTTTGCTGCTGGCAGGATTTGTTGTATCTTTTTTTGATATAGAACTTCCGTCCGGTTTTATATATGTTATGATTGCATTGTTTGTTATAGCAGACAAGGTAATTGACAGATTTGGAGGAAACAAAATACCGATTTGGTGGTGTGCGGGAGTAATGCTTCCGCTATGCAATTGTTTCATTAAGACCGGTAGCTTGTTAAAATATTTGCTGTGTATTGTTGGACTTATGTTGGTACCGATTTATTTATATAAGAAAGATGTGTCGTCGGATTACAAAATGATTTATGTGTCGATAAGTGCGATTGTTTACGGTGGGCTTCTGGTTCTGACCGTAGTAGAATTGATGAATTGGTTAAGTATAGGATGAAGATTGGAGTGGATCAGATTAGATGGGAGAACAGGAAATATCAGATTTAAATAATGTTAGTATGCATAATGCGGATACCGAAAATGAAGAAATAAAGAAACAGATTGCTAAGGCAAAGAAAAAGGGAAGGTGGCAGGGAATCGGAATTTCTGTATTGATTGTGCTTGCGGTATTGATTGCAGTCGGCGTAATTAATATTACAAGCTGGATTAAGGAAGGTAGTTTTTACGCACATGCTCTGTCTGCGTTTGGCGGGCATGTAGTTAATTCGGAAGTTTTGAAAAAAACAGATATGCTCTATGCCCTTATTGATTCCGTTTACTACGAGGATGTTGATAAGGATAAGCTTCGTGACGGTATTTACAAAGGTTTGCTTGCGGGAATCGGTGACCCGTATTCGGTTTATTATAATGAAGAAGAATATGCGGAAATGTTGGAAGATTCCAGCGGGATTTTTGAAGGAATCGGAGCTATGCTTCAGCAGGATCCGGAGACTAAGAAAATAAAGGTTGTTCGTCCGATAAAGGATTCTCCGGCAAAGAAGGTGGGAATCAGAGCAAGGGATACGTTGGTGTCGGTTGACGGAATGAATGTTGCCAATAAGGATATTGACCTTGTTGTTTCCAAAATACGCGGACCAAAGGGAACTAAGGTTGAAATAGGTGTAAGACGTGATGGCGTAAGAGAGATTCTTAAGTTTGATATAATTCGTGATGAAGTAATCAGTGAATCTGTCGAATATGAGATGAAGGAAAATAAGGTTGGATATATAATGATTACCGAATTTGCCGAGAAGACTGCCGAGCAATTTAAAACAGCGTTGACCGATTTGGAAAATAAGGGTATGGAATCGCTCATTGTGGATTTGAGATCAAATGGCGGCGGATATGTAAAGTCTGCGGTTGAGATTGCGGATATGTTTGTGAAGGAAGGACCTATTGTATCTGTCAGATATAAGAACAACCAGGAAAACGTTTACGAAGATATGGGTGATGACAATTTCTTTACGCTTCCTTGTGTTATTCTTGCTGACGGTTATACGGCAAGTGCTTCCGAGATACTTATAGGCTGCCTTAGAGATTATGAGCTTGCTACGGTAATCGGAACTAGCACTTTCGGCAAAGGAATTATGCAGGATGTAATTTCTCTGGATAATAATACGGGCGTCAAAATCACAAGTGCCAAATATTACTCACCTAACGGGACCAATATTCATGGCATTGGTTTTGAACCTGATATAGAAGTTGAATGGAATCAGGATTCATATGATAATGACGGTTTGGATAATCAGATAGAAGCTGCGATTAATTATCTGACGTATGGAAATATTGAAGGGAAATAGGATTTAAGAGTTTATTAATTACAAAGTATAAACAGATACGTAGTTTTTTGTTGCTTTACCATTCGTGTACTATTATAATCAATATAGTTTTTTGAAAATACTTTTGCCGATGGAGGATAGATATGAGTGGTAGAAATATGGAAGATCTGATTGATGATTATGTAGATAATTGGTATGAAAAGCAGGAAATTAAGTCGGAATTTTTAAAAAAAACATGGTTTTTCTATGTATTGTTCTTTGTGACTCTTGGTTTGATTGTGTTTGGCGTGAATGTTAAATCATTTACCGTTGAAAACAAAATGACGAATGAGGATTCGTTTACAAAGGAAGTTTCATATGTAGTGGTGGGTCATGTTTATAATCAAGATACTGAGAAATATTATGTTAATGAGAAACAATATAATAAGGTGGAGATAGGTAAGGATTATACCGTAATTATAGGAAATTCCAATCATGATAATGTGATTAAGAGAATTTTTTGAGATTTGATTTGAACGTAACTATTCAGAGCCATGCAAAACTGCTCAAAATATTTTGCTTGCAAAGAATATTATGAGCAGTTTTATATGGCGAAGTAACAACATGAGCAAAAGAAAAGCCTTGAAAAGGCAATTTTGCGAATGGTGTTCTGAATAGTTACATTTGAACTAAAATTGAGATGAATATTGAGATGAATATTGGAGGAAATATACAATGTTAAATAGTGTTGAAACTAAATGTCTTCATGCGGGATATCAGCCTAAAAACGGTGAACCAAGACAATTACCGATTTGTCAGAGTACAACGTTTAAATATGATTCCAGTGATGAGATGGGTAAGCTTTTTGATTTGGAGGAAGACGGATATTTCTACTCGCGTTTGCAGAATCCTACAAATGATGCGGTTGCTGCCAAGATATGCGAATTGGAAGGTGGAGTTGCGGCGATGCTTACAGCTTCGGGTCAGGCGGCTAACTTTTTTGCCGTATTCAATATTTGCGAAGCCGGAGATCATATGATTGCATCTTCTTCAATTTACGGCGGAACGTATAATTTGTTTACTGTTACTCTGGCTAAAATGGGAATTGAATGTACCATGGTAGATCAGACTTTGCCATATGAGGAATTGGAAAAGTATTTTAAACCAAATACAAAGCTTTTGTTTGGTGAAACGATTACGAATCCCACGGTTTCAATACTTGATTTTGAGAAGTTTTCTAAGCTTGCGCACAATCACGGGGTTCCGTTGATTGTGGATAATACTTTCGCAACACCGATAAATTGCAGACCTTTTGAATTTGGTGCCGATATAGTAACACATTCGACTACAAAATATATGGATGGTCATGCAGTCGGACTTGGTGGGGCAATAGTTGACAGTGGGAATTTTGACTGGAATAAATATGCTGATAAGTTCCCGGGACTTACAACTCCGGATGAATCATATCATGGAATTATATATACGGAACGTTTTGGAAAGGCGGCATATATTTCCAAAGCAACTTCGCAGCTTATGAGAGATTTGGGTGCAATTCAGTCACCACAGAATGCGTTCTATTTAAATAACGGACTTGAATCGCTTCATTTGCGTGTCGCAAGACATTGTGAAAATGCAGGGAAGATTGCTGAGTATTTGAACAATCATGAAAAAGTGGCATGGGTTCATTATGCAGGACTTGAAAACGATGAATATCATGAACTTGCAATGAAATATCTTCCGAAGGGAACATGTGGTGTTCTTTCATTTGGACTTAAAGGCGGAAGAGCGGAGGCTATTAAATTTATGGATAGTTTAAAGCTTATTTCGATAGTGACTCATGTTGCTGATGCTAAGACCTGTTTGCTGCATCCTGCAAGCCATACTCACAGACAAATGAGTGATGAACAGCTCATAGAAGCCGGTGTTGCTCCCGATTTAATAAGGTTGTCGGTCGGACTTGAAAATGTGGATGATTTGATTGCAGATATTGAAGCTGCTTTGAATATTTGAATTTGAAATGCTGTTTCTTCTTGGAGGGAACAGCATTATTAAACTTTGGTAAAGGCACGGAAGGAAAATGAGTCAGATAGAAAAGCTTGTGGAAAAACAGAATGCCCTTGTTATTTGCAGGAATTGCGGGGCTTCGTATCCGACGAAGAATAAAGTTTGTCCGTATTGTGAAAGTGTAAATGAAATCGGTGACGAGCTTGATTACCAGGAGAAACTCGAAGATATACGCGAGGACATGGAAGAGCTTGAACATATAACGGATGATACTTATGAAGTCGAAACTAAGAAAAGTATAAAGAATGTTTTGAAAATAGCTGCTATTGTTGCGCTTGTAATAGTCTTTGCTGCAGTAATTGTATTTATTTGTAATCGTAATTTTGAAGCAAAGAAAAAGGAAAGAGTTCTTGATGAATTGCAATGGCAGAATGAAAATTACGCTATGCTTGATTTGTTGTATGAAAATGAAGATTATGATGCAATTAGTGAATTTTACAATAATTTCTATATGAATGATGATTGGACAAGATATTCTTTGATAGAGTGGGAACATAATCTCTTCGCGGAGGTTTATCGTGATTACTTATATATGCATGAATGTTGTAAAAACGTAACAAATTCGGAAGAAGCAAACAGTAGAGATGTTGGACTTGTGTTTGAATATATTGTTAAGATTATGTTGACTAAATGGGATAAGGCTGATGCGAATCAAAAGCTTACGAAGACTGATAAGCAACATATTGAAGAATATAAGCAAGAGGCAGCTAAAATATTGGAAGAACATTTTCATATTTCGACAGAGGAACTTGAAAAAATGCGAAAAGACTTATTTAATGATGGGGGTATGATGGTTTATCCTGATGGAAATAAATCGGTGGAAGCCAGCGAGAATCTCACGTGGTATGATTAGTAATTGGAATATTGTGATTGTAAAGCTCGTCTGAGCGAACGGAGGGAAGGTAACTTTGCAGTGTGAATTTTGCGGTGGAAGCATAGGTATAGAAGATGCGTATTGTTCGCATTGCGGGCAGAGTAACAAATATTATTCGGCCCACAGAGCGGATATGGATGATTATGAGAAAAGATTTGAGGAGACTAAGGAAAAAATATCTGAGCAGGTGAACCTGTTTAGCAGACGAACAGTTTTTGTTACGACTATTGCTGTTCTTTGTATGCTTATATTTGCTGAAATACTCGTGGCACTGAATATTGAAGACATAAATTATTCCCTTGCCAAGAAGAATGATAAAAGAAATGCAACGAAGCTTGCGGAGCAACTTAAAGAATATGAGAAGGCAGGAGATGCGACAGGTTTTTATAATTATTTCAGACAAATTGATTACTATTCGACTCCTCCTATTCGTGAACTGCTTCCGCTTGAGAATGCGGTTAACGGATATATATCATGCCGTAATGCTATATTCTGTATAGTTGCTAAAGAATTTGCATATAATACGGTGTATGATATTGCAAGGCGGATTGATTTAGGGTTAGAATCCATTTATGAATTTGAAATGAATGCGGCAGAGAAACCTGATGATTCGCGCTACGCAAAGGAACATATTGAATTTGTTGATGATATGGAACAGGAACTTTATGTATATATAGTTGCCTATTGTGACATACCGATGGAGACACTTCTGGAATTTCCGGAAATGAAGCAAAGTCAAAGAATTAATTTGTTGAATGAAAGCATAGAAAAGGTGGCGGCGGATGAAAAATAATGTTAATGCGAAGAAAATAAAAATTGGATTTCGTGAAATATTGACAATTGTTTTAGTGGCGATATTTCTTATCATGCTAGTGTATATAGTTGCAAATATTGGTGAGAAACGTAGAAGAACAAATCCCTTGGACAGCTTGCGTTTTAGCTTGAAGCGCAAGGAATACAACGATATTTATACGTCGATTCGCGGATACAGATTAAACGGCTATGCGGGCAACGAAGAATATAAGCAATATGAAGCAATTGCGGATTATTACTTAAATGCTGTAATATGTAACGCACATGCTAGGGTTTCTGACGGTGAGGAAGCAAAGTACAGGGAAATTCTTGAAGACATAAAAATGAATCTTGGAGAATTCTCTTTTGCCGCAGATGATATTGATGAATTAATATTTAAAGAGTAATTACTTTTGTGTAAAGGAGATTTATTGGTGATGGTTAAAGCTATAATTTTGTTTGTAATAGGTCTTATATTGCTTATCAAAGGAGGGGATTGGTTTGTTGATGCCGCAACGGGGATTGCGAAGCGGTTTAATATTCCGGATATTCTTATTGGAGCAACTGTTGTATCAATAGGAACTACGCTTCCTGAGGTAATGGTTTCGGCGGGGGCTGCCGCTGAAGGACTTGGCGGGATGGCATACGGGAATGCAATTGGCTCGATTATTTGTAATACCGCATTGATTTCTGCTCTTACAATGGCAATTAAGCCGGGAGAAATCAGAAGGGACACACTTAAGAAACCTATTATTTTCTTTTTTGTTGCGGCAGCGCTGTATTCGGCGTGCGCATATATTTTTGGCTTCTTCTACAGAATTACCGGTGTGTTGCTGCTTGTTGTTTTTGTAGTTTATATGCTGACTTTGATTAATGAGGCAAGAAAAGAAATCAAGAATAATGGTTCGGAAGAAAAAAAGACCGGGAATGAAAAAAACGAAACTCCGGTTTGGAAAGATATTTTGATGCTCGTTGTAGGGGCTGCCTTTATCGCATTTGGCGCCAAGCTTTTAGTAGACAATGGAACAATTATTGCTACAGAACTCGGTGTTCCGCAGACAGTTATTGCACTTACCTTTGTGGCTCTTGGAACTTCATTGCCGGAGCTTGTTACTGCGATTACTTCACTTGCCAAAGGCCATGGGGCGTTGTCTCTTGGAAACGTAATCGGTGCAAATCTTTTTAATCTTGTTTATGTCAGCGGTTTGGCTGTTGTGATTAATCCGTTTGAAGTACCTGCAGATAAACTTGTCGGAGGAATGAATGCTTCGCTTGTAATTGATATACCGCTTATGATTGCTGTAATGCTCATTCTTGCAATACCTCCGATTGTGACCGGGAAACTGAAAAGATGGCAGGGTGTATCTTTGCTTCTTATATATGCGGGTTATTGCGCATTTCAGTTTGTCGGATAAAAATATAAAATTTCTTGAGTATACGGAAGAAAAATGATATACTGTGTTTGTGTATTGGGGTATACATAAAAATCATAAAAGGAGAATTTGATATGAAACTTACATCGTGTTATCCACAGGTTGTTGCGGAAGATTTTGAAAAGGAGTTAAAGGAGTATACAGAAAATTTAGGGTTTGAAATCAGACATAGACAAGAGGATGGCGATTTTAAACTTTATGTTTTGAAACATCCATGCGGAGCGAAGATTGATCTTATTCAGAATGATAAGTTTGAGCCCGGATTTTTTGCTATGAGAATGAATGTGGAGAAGCTTGAAGAAGGCATTGATTACTTCATCGTAAGAGGCGGCAAGCGAGATGAAATGTCATTTAACAGACTTGGCGCAAGATATGCATTGGTTAAGACACCCAGAGGAAATGTAAATATTGTTCAGCATATTAAAGATGATGAATAGGATTTACCGGGTTTGATTAACAGAACAGTAGTATTGATTTTAAACAGTCAACTGATAACGGTTGGCTGTTTACTTTATATTAGTATAGTAGTGAAAATGTTTTAATTTGGAGGAAGAGTATGTTCACTAAGAGATTTGTTAGCGCTGTTGTAATGGTTGCGGTATTACTTGCTGCAATTGTTCTCGGTGACGGGGTCGTTTATGCTTTTGCACTACTGGTTGCTGAACTTGATTTGTGGGAACTTCTTAGAGCTACCGGTATAACGGATAAGGAGAAGGGACTGAGCCCGTTTATTTATTGCGAAATGGTTGTTTTGGCATTGATGTATGCAGGAATGTATTTTCTGCCCTTCCAATATCCTTTGATTTTGGCAATAGTCATACTGCCTGTTTTCCTTCTTAGTTTTTATGTTTTTAAATTCAATAAATTTGCATTGCGCGATATAGCGATTATGATTACAGCTTATATATATATCGGAGTAATGATTTCTTTTATTCCGCATATCAGAGTTCAAATGGAATATGGCATTTACCTCGTCTGGTTTATTCTTATTCCGCCTATGGCAAGTGACATTTTTGCGTATTGTATAGGAATTCTTTTTGGGAAACATAAATTTGCACCGGTTGTATCACCTAAGAAATCAATCGAGGGGTCGGTTGCGGGTGTTATCGGAAGCGGTCTGTGCCTGCTTTTGTTTGCCTTGTTTATGAGTAAAAGTATTCCTGTTAAATCGGGCTTTTTGCCGGCATGTTTTGTAATTGGATGTGTGTGCGGTGGCATTTCACAAATCGGGGATCTGGTAGCTTCTGCAATTAAACGTGAGTATTCCATAAAGGATTATGGTAATATTATCCCCGGCCATGGCGGTGCGTTGGATCGTACAGATTCAATAATTTATATTGCACCGATTATTTATTTTTGCATAATGCTGCTTGAGAGATACTTTATCTCAATGTAAACATTTATACATGGTTAAGCAGAAATATTGAACTTTATGTTACAGTCCCGGCTGAATGCCAATTTTATTGGTGTTTGGTCGGGATTGTTTTGTATTGAGTGTGAATAATAATAAAAAATAGAAAATGACTGACAATTTGGATTGAAGTTTTGAAAAGAATAGTATATAATGAAGTGGTGTCATAAATTGACATGTTTGTGACTGCATAAGCAAATCGCAAGAGCATTTATGTTGGGGCTGCAAGGGAGTCGCGGACAAAAATAAATCTTTTAGGAGGTCAAAATTGAGTTCGAGAAAAGAAAGGAAATTATCAATCAAGGCCAAGTTGCTTGGCACAATTATTCCTGTTGTTCTTGTGGTTGTGGTTTTGCTGATTGTCATTGCATATTCAGTGTCCAAAGACATAATCAAAGATTACGCGACAGATCAGCTTTCATTATCTGTTAAGAATCAGGAATCTCAAATTGAGGCGTGGATCAATAAAGATTTAGCTTCATTTGAAGTTGTAAAGAAGAATATTGAAGGAACGAACCCGGATGATGAGGCGCTTGGGGCAATGCTTGATTTGTATTACGATTATGACAGCGATTTTCCGGAAGGTTTGTATGTTGCTTCGCAGGACGGAACAATAATTAAGGCAACTGAGTCGAAAAAATCGTCTGCAAATGTTGCTGATGAGGTATGGTTTAAGGAAGGTCTTAGCCGTGTGAATATGCAATTTGGTGCCGCATATAAGAATGCATCGGGTGCCAATTATATTTCTGCAACCGGAATTATTAATGACGGTTCGGATTCGTTGCGGGTTCTTGCGGCAGACGTGTCTTTGGATCATGTATCTTTGATTGTAAATTCGATGGTTGATATGGAAAATGCTGAAAGTATTCTTGTTGATACAAGTACGGGAACAATTCTTGCAGCTCGTGATCCTGCCTCGGTATTTACGAGTGTATTGGGATCAACCGATCCGATTTGCAAAGCAATAGCTGATGTAATCAGTAGCGGAAATTACTCACCTATTGAAACAGACGGCAGTATTGTTGCTTTCAAGCAGATTGCAAATACAGATTGGTTGCTGGCGTCTGATGTACCGACAAAGGTAATTTACAGTGGTCTTAACAGATTGCGTGTTATCATGATTATTGTCGGAATTATTGCGGTATTGTTCATAGTTGTTCTTGTTGAAAGAATGACTCACATGGTAGTTAAACCTGTAAAGAAACTTACGGAAGATATCGTTAAGATGGCTGCCGGTGATTTCACTGTTCAAATTGAAACTAAAGGTAATGATGAAATTGCAGCCATGGGTCGAAGTGTAAAGAAATTCGTGACTTCGATGCGAAATATGATTTCGGATATCAATTCTATTTCAGGAAGACTTGGTCAGCAGGCTGAAGGAAGTAGTGAGGTTTCAAGAGAAATGTTTGACGCTTCTTTGGTTCAGGCGGATTCGATGCAGAAACTTAATGTAACAGTTGACAATTTGTCGATTTCTGTAAATGAAATTGCCAAGAGTGCTTCGACACTTGCACTGGTTGTTGCTGATGCCAAAGAAGATACGCGTAAAGTCGATGAGAAGATGCAACAGACGATTGAAGTTTCCAAGCAAGGTCAGAAAGATATGGAGAAGATTAATCTGGCTATGAATGAAATTGCCGGATCTATTTCGAACCTTGAGGGTGCGGTTAATAAAGTTGGACATGCATCTGAAGAGATTACTTCAATCGTATCTGTAATTGGAAATATAGCTGATGAAACGACATTGCTCTCACTTAATGCTTCAATTGAGGCTGCAAGAGCCGGCGAGCAGGGACGTGGATTTGCGGTTGTTGCCAGTGAAATTGCCAAACTTGCAAATACCTGTGCGGATTCGGTTGCAACAATAGGTAGTCTTATCAGTGATGTAAAATGCCTTGTTAGTGAAACAATTGAGAAATCTCATGAGAGTGTAAACGAAATCAGATCGAGTTCTGAACTTGTTATTCAGGCTATCACGACATTTAACAGTATCTTTGAAAATATTGAAGAAACAAATGTTTATATTAATGACATGATTGAGAAGGTTGACAGAGTAAGTGTTGTTGCAACGGATGCTGCTGCAATTTCGGAAGAACAGGCAGCCAGTACAGAAGAAATCAGCAATACTGCAGGAAATATGGTTTCACATGCAAACAATATTTCAAAGAACTCGGAGATTGTTGCTGATGATGCTAAGTCACTTGCATCTACTGCAGAAGTATTAGAGCATCAGATGAGAATGTTCAGATTTTAAGGAAGGATGAGGTCATGAAGAAAATTAGCAAATTAATAGCATTGATTGTGTGCATGGCTACAGTTCTTACAGGCTGCGGAGGCGGAGGAACGGCTTCGGGCTCTGGCGGAAAGAAAATACTGGTTGCCACAAATGAATTGGATACATTTAGACAACTTCTTGTCGATGCGGCAATGGAGGAAGGAAAAGCAAGAGGATATCAGATGGATTTAGCGGTTGCTATGTCGGCTGATGAACAGGTAGAGATATTTAAAAAGGCTGAGAGCCAGGGATATGCGGCAATAATATGTATTGCTGTGGATGCTGATACAGCACTACAGTTGGAAATTGCAGCAGGCAATCTTCCTATAGTATATACAAACAATATGCCTAAGGAAAATTATCTTAAAGCCGGTAAGTATATTTATACCGGTTCGGCTGAAGAAGATGCGGGTGCTTTCCAGGCTGAATATGTTTTGAATAAGCTCTCTGCCAAGCCTGAATTGAATGTTATGGTTCTTAAGGGACAGAAAGGACATTCGGCAACGAACGGAAGAACTTCGGCAGTTAAGAAGGGCTTGAATGCAAGCGGCAAGAAGATTAATTATGTATTTGAAGATTACGCATATTGGGATACCGATCTTGCCTGCGAAATGTTTAAGATATTCAATAAAGAAGGCAAGTCTGTTGACGCGGTATGCTGTAACAATGATAATATGGCACTTGGTGTTATTAAGGCCTGTGAGGAGCTTGGAATAGATCCTAAGTCTATTGTTATCTGCGGTGTTGATGCTACAAGTGATGGATGCGCTGCAATTGAGGCCGGAACGATGCAGTATACGGTTTGCCAGAATGCGGTTGGTCAGGGAAAAGCAACTATTGATGCCTTGGCAGCAGTTATTAACGGAAAAGATTTAAGAGATATTACTTTGACAGATGAGAAGGAATTTGTTACAGATGATGGTTTACATTTATATGTTCCATTTGAACCTGTAACAACAGCAAATGTTAAGGACTATAAATAAGCTTGAAATTTAAAACGATGAAAATAAAATGTCGGGTGGATGAAATTCTACCCGACATTTTACGTATCTTGACATAAAATACGTATATCTTGACATATGGGCAAAAAATATCTTGACAAATGATTAAACGTATTGTAAAAAAATAAATGTAGGAAGCAATAGGATTTCTTATTTACGGAGGTATAAATGAAATATATCAGTGTCCGTGAAGCTGCACAGAAGTGGAATATGACGGAAAGACGTATTACTATGCTGTGCCGTGACGGTAAGATTGAGAATGCTAAAAAAAAGGGCAAGCTGTGGTTTATTGCCGAGGATGAAGAAATGCCGGTTGATGGCAGAACCAAGCAGGCACATGAGAACACATTAAAGAAGGAGAGAAAACGTATGGGAAAATATTTTGGAACTGATGGATTCAGGGGTAAGGCCGGCGTTGTTCTTACTGCGGAGCATGCTTTCAAGATCGGAAGATTTCTTGGCTGGTATTACGGTAAGAAGTCTCCTGCCAAAATTGTAATAGGAAAAGATACCAGACGTTCTTCGTATATGTATGAGAATGCTTTGTCGGCAGGGATTACTTCTTCGGGAGGTTTCTCGTATTTGCTCCATGTAACGACGACACCTTGCGTGAGCTATATTACAAGAACCGAAGGATTCGATTGCGGTATCATGATTTCTGCAAGCCACAATCCTTACTACGACAACGGAATCAAACTCATGAATAGAAATGGCGAGAAAATGGAGGATGAAGTTCAGAGCCTTGTTGAACAGTTTATTGATGACGAGCTTGATGAAGTAAACTGGGCTGTCGAAGACAAAATCGGTCAGACGGTAGATTTCTATTCGGGAAGAAACAGATACATAGGATATCTTACAAGCATTGCTCCTGTGTCTTTTGAGAATTGCAAGGTTGCACTTGATTGCGCAAACGGAAGTGCATGGATGATTGGACGCTCGGTTTTTGATGCACTTGGAGCTAAGAATTATGTTATTAATAATACACCTGATGGAACCAACATTAATATGAATGCCGGTTCAACACATATTGAAGGACTTCAGAAATTTGTAAGAGAGAAGAAGCTTGACATTGGTTTCGCCTTTGACGGTGATGCAGACAGATGCCTTGCTGTAGATGAATATGGTGATATTGTTAATGGCGATACGATTATGTATATATGCGCCAAACATTTTAAAAACAAGGGAATGCTTCCGAGTAATACGGTTGTAACGACGATTATGTCAAACTTTGGTCTTTATAAGGCATTTGATAATATCGGAATTAAATATGAGAAGACTGCCGTAGGTGACAGATATGTATATGAGAATATGAAGGCGAACAATCATATGCTTGGCGGAGAACAGTCAGGACATGTGATTTTTAGAAAATATGCACATACAGGTGATGGACTCGTTACTGCGATTATGCTTATGACTGTTTTGGTCGAAACCCAGTTGCCGCTTTCTGTGCTTGCAAGTGAAGTGAAGATGTATCCACAGGTACTTAAGAATGTTGAGGTGGATGATAAGGAAAAGACGCTTAAGGATCCTGCTGTTGTGGCGGCGGTTGACGCTGCAACAGATGCGCTTGGCAATGATGGAAGAGTTCTTCTTAGAGCTTCCGGTACAGAGCCTGTGCTTCGCGTTATGTCGGAAGCAGTTACTTATAAGGATTGTGAAATGCATGTAGGTGCCATTATAGATGCGATGAAGAAATCGGGACATCTTGTTAAGGTGAGATAGCCAAAATGCATTACTGAAGAGCAGCAGATAGAGAGGGAGAAAAATGGAACTTACGATTAAAGATTTATATGATTTGTCGCATTCGGTAGCAGGTAGTTATCTTGAGAAATTTAAATACCCGTGGGAAGCGCTTGAAGGTATCAAAGATTTGATTCTAAAACTGCAGAAAGACCTGAGTCTTGATGAATATGACAGAGTTAAGGATGATGTGTATATAGCGAAGGATGCGGTTGTATACCCTAACAATTATATTGATGGTCCCTGCATTATCGGACATAAGACGGAGGTTCGTCCGGGTGCATTTATCAGAGGTTCGGCACTTGTTGGCGACAATTGCGTTGTTGGTAATTCTACGGAATTGAAGAATGTGATTTTGTTTGATAACGTTCAGGTGCCGCATTACAATTATGTCGGTGATTCGATTCTTGGATATAAATCACATATGGGTGCCGGCTCGATAACCAGTAATGTAAAGTCGGACAAGAAACTTGTTGTGATAAAGAATGAAAATGAGAAAATCCCTACAAATCGTAAAAAAGTTGGTGCTATGCTTGGCGATTTTGTAGAGGTTGGCTGTAACAGTGTTCTTAATCCGGGTACTGTTATAGGAAGAAATTCTAATGTGTATCCTGTTTCCTGTGTACGTGGTGTTGTCCCGGCAAACTGCATATATAAGGAAGCACGTGTGATAGTAATTAAGGAGGATGAGAAATGAAAATTATTGTAGCAGATACTTATGAAGATGGCGCTAAGGCTGCGGCTGACATCATTGAGAAAATTGTTCGCGAGAATCCCGAGTGTACGCTTGGACTTGCTACAGGTTCCAGTCCTGTTGGAATGTATAAGGAGCTTGCAAGAAGATGCATGGAAGAAGGATTGGATTTTTCTAAAGTTCATTCTGTAAACTTGGATGAATATGTAGGGCTTGAACCGACACATGATCAGTCCTACAGATATTTTATGGATGATAATTTGTTTAATCATATCAACATTGACAAGGCTAACACTTATGTTGCCAAGGGTACAGGTGATATTGAAGCAAATCTTAAGGAATTTAATGATGTTCTTGATAAGACAGATATCGATATTCAGGTTTTGGGTGTTGGACCTGACGGACATCTCGGATTTAATGAACCGGGTGAATTTCTTTACGAAAAAGCGCATAAGGAAACACTTGAAGAAAGTACAATTGATGCAAATACAAGATTTTTTGCTTCAAAGGATGAAGTTCCAAGATATGCTGTAACGATGGGAATGGGAAGCATTATGAAGGCTAAGAAACTGCTTATGATTATTAACGGAAATAAGCAGGATGCAGCAAGAAAATTACTTATGGATGACAAAATCGATCCAAAGTGTCCTGCAACTTTTATGAGGCTTCACAGAGATGCGGTAGTAGTAATTGAGAAAAGCCTGGCTGATGAAATTGGTTTTAAAGGTTAGAAGACTTTCATATTGACAAAGAATGTAATATTAAATATTATGTTACTGTTCACAGTTGCTGTTTGAATGACTGTATGCGAAATTGAGTTGCTGATTGGCATGTTGAGTTTGAGCGGGAATTGTAAATGGGATAATATTATAGAAATGTTTGTTGCAAATTATGACTGATTAAATTGAAGAGGAGAAAAAATGGATAAGAAACTTGTTTACAAAGGAAAAACTAAAGACGTATTTGAACTTGAGAACGGTAATTACCTTCTTAAATTTAAGGATGACTGTACAGGAAAAGACGGTGTGTTTGATCCGGGCGAGAATTCAGTAGGTTTGCAGATTGAAGGTGTTGGTGATGTTAACCTTCGTATGACAGATTATTTCTTTGAGAAAATCAATGCTGCAGGGATTAAGACACATTATGTAAAATGTAATCTTGAAGATACAACAATGGAAGTTCTTCCGGCAAAGGTATTCGGACATGGTCTTGAAGTTATTTGCAGATATAAAGCTGTAGGAAGTTTCTTCAGAAGATATGGCGAATATATTGAAGAGGGTGCTGACCTTGATGCTTATGTTGAGACAACCTTCAAGAATGATGAGAAGGGTGATCCACTTGTAACAAAGGATGCGCTTGTACAGCTTAATGTGATGACAGTGAAGCAGTATGATGATATCAAGAAGATGACACAGGATATTACAAAGATTGTTGCTGATGATCTTAAGGCAAAGGGACTTGATCTTTATGACATCAAATTTGAGTTTGGATATGACGCAAATGGTGATGTAATGCTTATTGATGAAATAGCATCAGGTAACATGAGAGTATATAAAGATGGACAGTATATTGATCCTATGACGCTTTCAAAACTTTTCTTTGCTTAAGTAAAGAACGTTACTATTCAGTGGTAGGCGGGAATATTTGCTGTTCCACCGTAAGAACATGATTTGATAGCAAAAAACAATTCCGACGATTTGCTCGGAATTGTTTTTTTATTTGAATGTAACTATTCAGAGCCATGCAAAACTGCTCAAAATATTTTGCTTGCAAAGAATATTATGAGCAGTTTTATATGGCGAAGTAACAACATGAGCAAAAGAAAAGCCTTGAAAAGGCGATTTTGCGAATGGTGTTC
>JAZLIP010000138.1:0-3118 GCA_045617445.1 Lachnospiraceae bacterium
CATTAAATCCACGATTTCCGACAATTGTAACAGGAAATTTCTTAATAACACCGACAAGCCTGCATCTCTCTTCTCTTGATATTTCATTGATTTTCTTCCTAGAATCAAGTCCTGCAAGTTCAATACATATAGGAATCATCGCTGCCGGAAGAAGCTTTGAAATACCGTTGCACAACTGCTTGTTTTGATTCTCCTCAAAATCGCGAAGCAATCTAATATCAAGTTTTGACGAATCAAGAGCCGGTTTCAAATCTATAAACATACTAACCGTATCCTTATACATTGTTTCATTAAGAAAACAGCTTGCACTTAAAATAAGCGGTCCACTGACACCAAAATGTGTAAAAAGCATTTCTCCGAATCCCTCGTAAACGCTTTTGCCCTTATATTCAAGCCGTGCTGAAACATTCTTAAGTGACAATCCCTGAAGCTCTTTAACATAATCTTCCTTTGCAACAAGAGGCACCAAAGACGGCATCGGCGGAATTGTTTCTACTCCGTTTCCGTTTGGAATTACCCATGTATCTCCGTCAGCCCCGCAACTTGGATATGATTTACCGCCAAGTGCAAGAATCACTCGATCCGCCTTCACAAAACCCTTGTCGGTTTCAACACCTTTTACGCAACTACCATCCGTTACAACTTTTTTCAACCTGGTATTAAGCTTAATCTCAACGCCGTTTTTCTCGAGTTCATTTGCCAAAACGCGAATCACATCCGACGAATGATCGCTTCTTGGAAAAACACGATTTCCTCTTTCGATTTTAGTCTTAAGTCCCAGTCCTTCGAAGAAATCTATTGTATCAAAATTGGTAAAATTATAAAAGGAACTATACATGAATTTTCTGTTGCTGACTACATTATCAAAAAATTCATCCGGCATGCAGGCATTCGTCAAATTGCAACGTCCTTTTCCGGTAATGTATATTTTCTTACCCAGTTTTTCATTCTTTTCAATTAAACATACTTCATTTTCACTATTTTTTGCAGACAATGCAGCAACCATGCCCGCTGCACCACCACCGACAACAACAATTTTCATGGTCAATCCCTACAGAAAACTCTTAATGGCTTCCGTCAGCATACTTCTTGCTTCATCTTCCGAAACATCAAATTCTCCGCAAATTGTCATGCTTGCAAAACCATGCATAAAAATAAACACCTTTGTAAAAATATCTTCCGCTTTATCCATTTTAAGATTAGGAATCTTCTTTAATTCCTTAATGACATATGCATTGTCACCACCATTAATCAATTCATACAAAGTACATTCTTTATTTTTGGACATAAAAAGAAATTCAAACATGTTCTTTTCTGTCTTGGCAAAATTAACATAAGCTAAACTAAGTCCCACAAACGGCACACTATCATCAACATGTGAATTCTTATAGTATTCTTCATAATACTCTCTTGCCATTGCAAAAACTTCGGAAATAAGCTTATCCATATTTTCATAAAGTCTGAAAATAGGCTGTGTCGAACATCCAATATAAGCGGCAAGCTTCCTTGCCGTAAGCATGTCAGCCCCTTCTTCTCTTAACAAATCAAATGCACCTTTTCTCACCGTTTCTCTTGTAATTGTTTCTTTTCTTGCCATGATAATACCTTCCTTTAAAAGCTACATTAACTACGTTCGTCAAATTAGTGCCCATAAAACACTAAAGGAATAAAGCTGTTCTTACGACCAAAACAGCAAGTGTTCTGGTCTACCACTGAATAGTAACCGGCGTTTACAGCGACACAATTCCCAGTGGTGTAAAAATAAGCAGGCGTATAACCGCCTGCTTATTATAACATACGTTATGCAATTTAGCATCATAAAATTCATATTTTAAACAGGATATGCTCCATTTGCCGAATCAGCCTTGGTAACATCCATCTTTGTCTGCTGAGCTTCACGATACTTGAAGAAATCAGTAGCAACCTGCGGGAACAATGCATATGAAAGCACGTCCTCATCCTGCTGCTTGTACTGTTTCATTTCAGCCTCAAGTTTATCCAACTCCGGCTCTGTTCTGCCTGTTGCTTCAGCAGAACGCGCAGTAGATCTTGGTTCACCAGGAATTACTTTGTTGATAACTTCTTCATTCATAGGCTTGATTGTCTGTCCGTAATTACCGCGAAGAAGATCCTTAAACTCACCTGTAGCCATTTTATATCTCTCACTCATAAGTACATTGAAGATAGCCTGTGTACCAACAATCTGAGATGAAGGCGTAACAAGAGGTGGCTCACCACAATCCTTACGAACTCTTGGAATCTCTTCCAAAACGTCCTGATATCTGTCTTCAGCATTCTGCTCTTTAAGCTGGCTAACCATGTTAGAAAGCATACCGCCCGGTACCTGATAAAGAAGTGTCTTAATATTAACACCAAGAACCTTTGTACTCATAAGTCCTGATGCAATACATTCTTCTCTGTAAGGACGGAAGTAATCAGCGATTTCAGCAAGAACCTTCTGATCGTAACCTGTATCAAAAGGAGTATCCTTAAACGTTTCAACCATAACTTCCGTTGCAGGCTGTGATGTACCAAGTGCAAATGGTGAAATTGCACAGTCAATTACATCAACGCCCGCCTCAACAGCTTTAAGATAAGTCATTGAAGCAACACCTGATGTGTAATGTGTATGCAACTGAATAGGAAGTTTTGTATTTTCCTTCATTGTCTTAATAAGTTCATATGCTCTGTAAGGAATAAGAAGACCTGCCATATCCTTAATACAAATAGAATCAGCACCCATTTCTTCAATTCTCTTAGCTGTTTCTGCCCAATACTCAAGAGTATAAGCATCACCCAATGTGTAAGAAAGAGCAACCTGAGCTTCGCCACGGCCTTCCGTTACCTTGAATTTGTTTGTTGCATCAACTGCAGCCTGCAAATTACGAAGATCGTTAAGACAGTCAAAAATTCTGATTACGTCAATACCATTTGCAATTGACTTCTGAACAAATGCATATACAACATCATCAGCATAAGGACGATATCCAAGAATATTCTGTCCTCTGAACAACATCTGAAGTTTTGTATTCTTAAATCCGTCACGAAGTTTTCTTAATCTCTCCCATGGATCTTCTTTAAGGAATCTCAAAGAAGCATCAAATGTAGCACCACCCCA
>JAZLIP010000139.1:0-2553 GCA_045617445.1 Lachnospiraceae bacterium
AATCCCGAATAAGCAATATTTAATCCGAAAAATTGTGATGGCATATTCTCACCTACTTTCTCCGTCAGTCTTTACCCAAGCTTATCAATAAGATGCGCCAACATCTCGCTTACCGCATTTATATATCTACTCGATGCATTATATGCATTTTGGAATTTAATCATGTTTGATAATTCTTCATTGGAGGATACACCCATTATCTGCTGTCTGGAATCATTAAGGGAATCTACCGTAAGCGCCTGCGCCTCCGAAAAACTCTTGTATATCGATCCCGCACTTGCTTCCTGTGAAAGGAAATCCGTGTAATATCCTCTGTAATTACTGATTTTCGTAACATTTGGATTAAGAATCATATTCTCATTACTGAAGGCATCCGCAAGCGCATCTGCTTTGGCCTGATCTACCGTTCCATCTGCCTTTATCATCTGGGAATCCGGATAACCCATAAGTGTTGGTGTCTTAAGAATATCTCCGTTAATTACCAGGTTGGTAATTGAATACATTGTAGAAATATCCGAAGGACTCCTTGAAATATCCTCCGTTACATATTCATACTCGCCTAAACCGTTAAGTTTATATCTGTCGGAACCAATTCTTTCAAATATTTCCAATGCACATTTCTTCTCATCAGTGTATGTCGGATTTGTTCCTGAAGATATCTCCTTCTGCTCACCGGCAAGAATGTTATTTATATCCGTTACCATCTTATGAACCAATTGATCCAACTCAGCCATCGCATTAAGCACAACAGAATTGGCTGTAGGCATTCTATCACTTGAACCTCCGTTATATAAATCAACTGTTTTACCGGTTTCACTGTCATAGAATTCATTCGACATATCTACGTAATTTGCCCGTCTGTCTCCTCTTGCCAATACTATTGACTTTAATTCACCGACGTTTGAATTGGCTGCAGTTGATATTTCCTGCGACAAATCAAATACAGGAATATTTCCGGCATGTGGCCAAACCGGTGTGTAGAAGCCTGTTGTTGCATCCATTGTATATCCCATTTCAAAAGGTTTCGTTGTTCCGCGTACTACAAAAGTCATTCCTTCAAACTGAATTTCAACTACACCGTCTATATCTTCCGAATAAGAGATATTTCCGTATTTACCGAGCTCATCAAGAAGTGTATTTCTCTCATCCTTTAAATCGTTTGCTCTTTCGCGTCCAAGCTCAACCGTCAATATCTTACAGTTTAAATCAACTATTTTCTCCCCGATATCATTGATTTTATCAACCATATCTTTAACTCTTGCATTCAAATTGTCCTGATAATCCGACAATCCCTG
This sequence comes from Lachnospiraceae bacterium, assembly GCA_045617445.1. Taxonomy (GTDB): domain Bacteria; phylum Bacillota; class Clostridia; order Lachnospirales; family Lachnospiraceae; genus UBA2868. The sequence goes on from JAZLIP010000139.1 coordinate 1,296, forward strand.
ATATACAGCCTGTGCTCTTTCAAGAAATTCCGAACATTTGGCAACAAACTGTCCCTGCGTAACCGAACTTGAGGGATCCTTCTTTAATTCCTCAACCGAAGTCCATAAATCATCTATTGTATTCTCGAATGCGGCTCCGTTAAGCTCACCCAAGATTGTTTCCATCTCATTTGTTGTTTCGTAACATATATCATAAAAAGAACCTCTCCCTATCTCTCTCCTGTAAGAAAGATCAAGAAAGTAGTCCCTTACCTGTCTCGTTTGTGAATATTCAACACCAAGTCCATATTGCTGCGGCGAAACAGACGCCATCGTACCTGTGCTATTGTAAGTACGATCGCCCAATAGAACCTGTTGTCTTACATATCCGGTTGTCTCAATGTTGGATAAATTGTGCGCAGTAGTATTCAGCGCATTCTGACTTGTCTGTAATCCTGAATTTCCAACGTATAAACTTCCCATTAATGCCATGTAATCACCTCAATTGCACATATGCTATTGCTTAGCATCAAAATTACCTGTCGCACTTCCAAGCATCACACCCGTATTAGAGGCATTTCTTGCGTAATTGGCTGTTTCAGGTGCCTGACGCATTGCTCTAATCATGTTCAAATCGAAATTAACCATCTCAAGAGAATTCTTAATCAATTCTGAATTTCCTTCATTTACGAGCCTGATTGTATGAACGGTATCCTTCAAACGATCATGCACTGCCGATAAACGTTTTCTCTCATTAGGCTGATTTGAAAGCAACTCTATTAAGGCCGACAACTTCAAAGTTTCAACATCCTTGTTGATTACATCAGCTATATCCTTGGTAACAGTTTCACGTTTACTGTCAAGATTTGTGATTCTGCTTACAATGATTTGCTCTTCATCCGTGATTTTTTCCAATGCCAAAATATCTTGGCTAACTATAACCTTAGTTTTACGGCGAGATAATGAAAGTAGCTCCTCGTATTCCTTACTCTCTTTTTCCAAAACATCAATAAGTTCTTCCATTAAACTGGCCACATCATTACCTCATTCCGTATTTTTCCATTAGTTTTGCGGCAAAATCGCTATTGTTTACTTCATATGTTCCCGCATTAACGCTTGCTTTAATCGGTTCCGTAATATTCTGACGAACATCAGGTGCACTTGCAACCGCTTGTTTTAATGTCTGAAGATCTTTGCCAAAGCTTGAAATCTGAATCTGATCGGTACGACCAACATTGCTTGCCTTTGAAGTCTTCATGGGCTTTCGTGCTGGATAAAC
>JAZLIP010000140.1:0-7939 GCA_045617445.1 Lachnospiraceae bacterium
TATTCAGAGCCATGCAAAACTGCTCAAAATATTTTGCTTGCAAAGAATATTATGAGCAGTTTTATATGGCGAAGTAACAACATGAGCAAAAGAAAAGCCTTGAAAAGGCGATTTTGCGAATGGTGTTCTGAATAGTTACTGCAATGTTTTATTCTCATACATTTTCTTGTCAGCAGCACCAAGGAGCAAGTCAAGACTTTCCGCCTTTATTTCCTTATTTGAAGCGTAACCTACGCTTACGGATATTTCAAACGGAAGATTCATATCTTCATTAATTTTCTTAAGGAACGCATTTATATTTTGCTTCATTTCTTCCACGTTAATATTATCACTGCACTTTCCAAGAACCAGGAATTCATCGCCACCCATTCGCACACAAATCTCACCGTCGCTAAAGGTCGCTTGAATTGCATCGGCCACACCCTTTATGGAAATATCACCCATTTCATGTCCGTACATATCATTAATGGTTTTAAGTCTGTTAACATCCAAAAACACAGCATATATTTCACCATTATTATCATTGAAGAAGGACCTGGCAAATTTTCCGTATCCGAAACGATTGTACAATCCCGTAAATCCGTCATGAATGTAGAGGTCATTAAGTTTCCGGTTCATGAAATTAAGTTCGGCACTCTGCCTGATAGCCTCAATAGCAATAGAAAGATTCTCATACAGAGCTCTTTTCTTTGTACAGTAAACAAGTGATTGTCCGTAGGGAATGACCACATATCCGAAGGTATTCTTTGCAAAATACAACGGTGAAAACATCAATACAGACATCTCATCATTATCAATCCACGAAGTCGGAATCAATTGCTTCGTTCTATCAATCCTTTCCATTTCATCCTCGCTGCACAAAACAAATTCCTTATCGTAACCGTTCTTATTGGATGAGAAATCCGATTGCAGTATACTTTCATTAATACATATACAAATATGTTCAAGTCCCAATATATTCAATATTTCATTTAGCTTCTGCTGCATCTGATTAACATCAGCGCAACTGCACATGGTTTGAAGAACGTACCTGTGGTTCAACGTAATTCGATGTTCAAGCTGACTTCTCCTAAGCTTACTAAGGGCATCCTTCCTATAATCTTTCTGCAATCCAACGCAACCGCAGCTCTGATTGCATTTTATAATTTCATTTGAATAGGATTCCTTCTCAACCACAGTACCTTCCAATGTTTTAAGGAGTCTATCGGCTCCGATGTATCCCATATTTTCCCAATTCATATTAACGGTCGTGATTGAAGGGACGTAATCCGCTGCCATGTAGTAATCGTCAAAGCCTGTGATTCTGAAATCATCCGGAGCGTAGTAACCATCCTTACCGGCTCTATCGCAGAAGCCAAGTGCCATAATGTCATTGGCGCAAACAATCGCATCAGGTAAATGCAAACCTCTTTCCTTAAATATTTCGTATGCTCTAATACCATCCTCATACAAATATCCAAGCTTAACTTCCCTGTTCTCATCATACTCAAACCCATACTTTTTCAATGCGGCGCGATATCCCTGCAATCGCTTCTTGGCTTCCTCGTTTTCCTCCGGACCGCCTATGTAGCAGAATTCTTTGCAACTATGCTCCACAATCATATGTTCAACAACCCGATAAAGTGCACGGTAATTCTCGACTCCGACATAAATCGTATTACTGAGTTCAACACCCATGCAGACTATCGGGATATTCCGCACACGTATTTCATCCAATGCACGACTCATTACATCCAAATTCGCGATACCGTTTGACACAACGAAAACGCCTTCATATTCATCGGGATTAAACAATGTATAAATTTCCTGTTCCTTTTTAAGCAAACCTTCCCCGTAGGATATATCATATGCATTAAATATATGCAGTAAATACTCTTCATTGGCAAAACGTTTCTTAATCCCACCAATTACATCGAAAAAATATTCATTATCCCACATTGCGGAAATTATCAAGAATTTTCTCTTCATAACGCCTCTCCAAAATCAACACATGAATTTCCATTACGAGCCATCAGATACTATTTTGATTAACATATATTTACCATCCAAGCTCTCCCATACATGTTCGCCAAGTTCGGCAAATCCGTCACAATTCACCGCATATTTCTCATAAGCTTTTCGACCGGCAAAAATATAATCAACACCGTACTTTTGAACCACACCCCTGCAGTAATCCTCGTAACCGCAGGAATAGAAATTACCAACTTCTTTCGTACGTTCGGATACATTTGCACTGTTCCCACGCCACATTTGTTCATGTCCGTACCAACCGATTATATCGGAAGCACCTGTAAATACTGAAATTTTACATTCCGGATGGTAGCTTATCCCTGCTTCCTCCATAACGCAAATATCTCTTCTTTCATCACTGTTTATAATATCAATAGCCATCGCGACATCGCTAAATTCCCAATCGGAATAAATATTTTGCATTGCGGAAATTCCGGTTCGAAATTGCGGATCAAGCCTTGTACCAAACCATTTTCCGGTAGCATTAATCAAATATCCGTCAAGAGTAAATGCAAGAAGTATTATTATTACACCGACACAATATTTTAACTTACGAAATTTATCCGGCACATTACCATTTTCTTGCGCCAAGTCTCTAAGCAGTAATCCTACCAATCCACCCACACTCAGCCCAAGCAAAATAAATGCCTGATACGTTAATTTAAACATCGTATTATATCTCTCATACGATTCGCCGTATATATCCTTAACATAAATCAATTCCGGCACAACGAGCAATCCCAATCCGCATAATGTAAAAGAAATTAATACAATTTCATTACGCTTAAACAGCTTCGCATTTGACTTCTTTCTCCGTAACGCGGTAACTGCAAGATAGAAAAGCAGTATTAGGGCTAATGCAATATGCACTCCCCAGACAGTGAGAAATTCTGCCGGATTGGAATGCTTATCCGCTACAAATATACCGCCCATCATCTTCCGAAAATTTCTCGTAAACGGAAACATCAATACAATTCCCGCAATCACAATAAAAGCACCTTTAAGCAGGCAGACGATAAACGCTACTATCTTATCCATACTTTCCCGCAAATCACAGAATAAAATAACAGCACCGCTCACGACAAAATATATCGGAAAATCCCAGTAATTTGTTCCCTTAAACAATCCAAGAAGCACTGCGAGTACAAGAACATGCGGTGAATATATCGCATCCCATATTTTACTTACCAAAATTCTGCCCTCATCGCACCGGTATTTCAAATCACTCCCAAAGCTTTCCGAATCCTTAAGGCAGTAATCCAGAAGCACCGCCACAAGTGACATAGTAAAAATCATATTAATCACATGCGCATGCAAATCACCAAGTACAAAGGAAAATGCCGGAAACTCATGCTTCCCTATATCGCATTTATCAATGACATTACCGATATACTGAGTCGAAGTCGGAAACCAGTAATCAGATTTCTCACGTTTCAACAGGAAATCAACTACTCTATCAAAAACACCGAATTTCAAATAATGCGTATTGCCGCCCAACGCGCACATACATGTCGAGACTACTCCACCGGCTATTGGACCAAAAAGTTTGCAAGCTGTTTTCTCTTTAAGTAATCCATACACAATATTAAACGATGCAGTAACAAGGCAGGCAAAGCATGTACAAAGGCTTAAATTGTACCCGTACTCCGGTGTAGTAAAGCTTAATCTGCTAAGAAAAACCGCCACAGCCTGACCAAGATAGTAGTAATTAAGTATTTCGCCTTCACACCACAAATCGGTAGGCGGAAGCTTCTGCTCACGAAACATCTTCTGCATAAATCCAAAATCCATATACTGTTCCGTTTGGCAGTAAATACCTGCATTAAAACCCTTTATATAAAATGCTACTGCAAATATAAAACAAAAAACTGCAAATCCCCATAAGAATTTGTATAATTCCGCCTTTGTTTCAAAGAAAAAGCAATTGATTCCTTCCTTTTTTATAATTCTATAAATCACGAAAAAGATTGTTACCGAAATCACCGAAAAAAAACACAAACCTGTGCCAAAGGGAATCGACAATCCTGCCGAAAGCAGGAAACAAAACGTAAAGAAGAAGCCAAGTCCAAGACCAATGGAAACAGAGAACCCGGCATCCCCGAAATCAACATTTTTGAAGCGAAATACCACCCGTATAAGAAAAGTCAGTACCAAAACACAAAGCAGCCATCTTATAGTATCAAGAATAGCTGCATCATGCGATATCAGTAAAATAGTGAAGGATATAAGCAGCAGAAAAATCGTGCTTACATTTAATTTTCCAACCCGAGACATTTAATATTCATCCCTCCACTATCCCACAATCATTTTCCTATGATTTTTAACACATCATTATACATCACAATAACCATCAGAATCATGAGCAGAGCAAAACCCACAAAATTAATCATTGCTTCTTTCTCCTGACTGATTTGCTTATGTCTGATTGCTTCCACAATAAGCAAAATCAATTTCCCGCCGTCAAGAGCAGGAAGCGGAAGCAAATTCATGATTCCAAGGCTTGCTGAAATAAGCAATGCAAGATTTAACATATTAAGAAGTACAATCGAAGTACCTTCCTGTTTGGATTCATTATATACCTCAGAAACCATATCTGCCATACCAACAGGTCCATTCAAATTATCCATCGACAATTTGCCTACCACCAAAGCTTTAATACCCTCAACCGTATTTCTGATATTGTAACGCACATAAACGTAACTATATTTCAGAATCTTGAGTGAAGAAGTTGAGTCTATGCTCTTACCGAAATAAATTCCAAACATATATCTTCCGCTGTCTTCATAGTAACGCGGGGTCAGGCTCGTCACCTTAGTCTCACCATCATGCACATAAGTAATTTCTGCCGGTGTTCCGCCGTTAAGTGTCAGGAAAAGAACTATTTCGGAAGATAAATCAACTGCTTTTCCATTATATTTTGTAATAATATCGCCCTCTGAAATTCCGGCTTGCGCAGCGACAGAATCCTCCGTAAATCCGATAATCTCGGTTGACATCAAATTTCCTTCCGGAACAAGAGTAACAATCAATACCGAAAAAACAAAAGCAAGCACGATATTAAAGAAGGGACCGGCAAAAACCGTAACCATTCTCGAATAGACATTGGCTTTGTTGAACAATTTATCCGGATCATCGCATTCCGGATCATCCTCATACACACATGCTCCGCCAAACGGAATCGGCTTAAGACAGTATTTGGTTCCCTTACTTGTAAAAGAAAGTAATGTAGGTCCGAAACCAACCCAAAATTCCTTAACATAAATACCGTTTGCCTTGGCAACAATCAAATGTCCAAACTCATGCACGACAACTACTATACACAATATAAGCAACGTAAAAATAATACTTACAATATTCACACTATTCTCCTCTAACCTATTTTAATCCGGCAATAAATTCATAAGCAACCTTTTCAGTTTCAAGTATTTCATCAACACTTGGATTATCAATTACCTTATGATTGTCCATTGACTTCTCTATGATATCATATATATCAAGGAAACCAATCTCCCTATTTAAGAACATTGCAACAGCTCTCTCATTTGCCGCATTGAAGGTTGTCGGCATTGAACCGCCAACTGTTGCCGCCTTATATGCCAATGCCAAGCCTTTAAAGGTACTTAAATCAGGTTTCTCAAAAGTCATTGTTTTAATTTCGAAGAAATTGACTCTCTTTGTATTCAAAGGCTTTCTGTCAGGATAGAAAAGTGCATACTGAATCGGAAGCTTCATATCAGGCATACCAAGTTCTGCAATAACAGCCCCGTCAGCATATTCCACCATTGAATGAATTATGCTTTGCGGATGAATTACCACTTCAATTTCATCAAGCGACACACCAAAAAGCCACCTTGCCTCCATAACTTCAAGTCCCTTATTTACAAGGCTCGCCGAATCAACAGTTATTTTTCTTCCCATAGACCAGTTAGGATGTTTAAGCGCATCCTCAACAGTCATTTTCCTAAGTTCCTCCGTAGTCTTTCCTCTAAACGGTCCACCGGATGCCGTAAGCAAAATCTTCGAAACCGTTTCGCGCCTTTCCCCATTCATGGATTGAAAAATCGCGCTGTGTTCACTATCAACCGGAAGAATCGCTACATTATTCCGTGCCGCAAGCGGCATAATAATATGTCCTGCCGTAACAAGTGTTTCCTTATTTGCAAGTGCAATGTCCTTGCCCGCTTCAATTGCGGCAATAGTCGGGCGAATGCCAATCATTCCAACCATAGACGTAACTACAATATTACCTTCCGGATATATTGCCGCCTCAAGCATTCCATCCATTCCCGCAAGAACTTTAACATCGGTATCTGCCACCTTTGTCTTAAGTATGGCAGCCCTCTCCTCATCAAATATAACAGCAAGCTTCGGCTTAAATTCGCGAATCTGATCTTCGACAAGTGTAATATTACTGCCGGCGGCAATTGCCACCACGCGCAATTCTTCACTATTGTCACGTACTATTTCCATTGTCTGCGTTCCAATCGAACCCGTGGAACCAAGCACAATAATATTCTTCACACCAATCACCTCATTAAATTTCTACATTACTGTTCAGTCCCTGACCGGTAACTTTCTACACCTTTCCAAAACGCCTGTCTCTTTTTGTATAACTCTCTATTGCTTTAAGAAGCTCCTCCTTCGAGAAATCCGGCCAATGAATATCCGTAAAATAGAACTCCGCATAAGCAAGCTGCCACAAAAGGAAATTTGACAATCGCTGCTCACCACTCGTCCTGATTAGTAAATCAGGACACGGTATTCCCGCAGTATCAAGATAACTCTCAAACAATTCCTTGGTAATTTGCTGTTTCGCAATTACCCCATTATCCATGTCTTCATAAAGATGATTCATTGCACGAAGCATTTCATCCTGACTGCCGTAATTTATTGCAACCTGAAAATGCAATCCTGTATAATCGCGACTGGCTTCCTCAAGTTCTCTGATGCTATCCTGAATATCCGGAGCCAAACGACTCTTATCGCCGATTACACGTACCGACATGTTATTTTTCTTAGATCTCTTAAGACAAGTCTTCATGTAATTTCGAAGAAGAGTCATCAACGCATCCACTTCATTACTCGGACGTGACCAGTTTTCCGTTGAAAATGCATATACCGTCAAATATTTTATTCCAAGATTATATGCTATCTCACACATATCTTCCACTGTTTTCGCTCCTTGAACATGTCCGTAATTTCTCGGCATGCCCTTCGCCTTTGCCCAACGGCCGTTTCCATCGAGAATGATTGCAACATGCTGCGGAATCTTTAATTCACTGTCCATGATTTGCCTCCAAATGTTTTCAAACTTATCTGTTCTACACAAGCTTTGTCTTCTACTATGAATTAAGGGGCAAAGCGTTTACCACTTGCCCCTACCTTAATCTTAAATTTCCGTTACTGTTTCATCCCTGACCTGTAACAAATTTCCAATCTTATACAGTAAGAATGTCCTTAGATTTCTCTTCAACCATTGAATCAACCTGCTTAACATATTTGTCAGTAATCTTCTGCAGTTCATCTTCAAGCTGTTTGATTTCATCCTCGGAAATATCCTCAGCCTTGCCAAGCTTCTTGAAAGCATCATTTCCGTCACGACGAATGTTACGAATCGCAACTTTATCTGCCTCACCCTTCTTCTTGACTTCCTTAACCAAATCCTTACGACGCTCTTCTGTAAGTTCAGGGAAAATCAAACGAATCATAGTACCATCATTGGTAGGATTAATTCCCAAATCGGAAGACTGAATAGCCTTCTCGATTTCCTTAAGCATTGACTTATCCCACGGCTGAATCTGAATGATTCTTGCCTCGGGAATTGAAACATTTCCAACCTGCTGAACAGGTGTCGGTGTTCCGTAGTAATCTACTTTAATCCGGTCAAGCACATGCGGATTAGCACTTCCTGCTCTGATTGCTCCGAATT